>JAPUHH010000127.1 GCA_027297825.1 Gammaproteobacteria bacterium | reverse complement strand
CATGATTAACTATTCTCGGTTACAAAACCTGCAGGAGTTTCAAATTCTGCAATCGTAACTTGGTCATTACCTATATAGTGATAAAACATAGTCACATTGCTATCGATATATAATTTATATTTTTCTTACGACAAGCATTGGTTTTTACACTGCAGCCTCAGCTTGCATGGCAAATGCCTTATCATCTTCATTGGCAAGACTGTTAAGCGCAGTTAAAGAACATGTTAACCGCATTTGGCTATCCTCTATATTGGTAAGTTCGGTATAAGCGTGAATTCGAATCGGTAATACTTATTGGATTGTTGCTATCTCACTTTCAAATACTGCCTGATTAATAGCCGGTCGTTTCTCAAGCGTAAAAACTAAAACAACTGCAGCGATAATAGTTGCCGCGACCAACTAAAAAATCTTCATAGGCTTAGAAAGAGATTGCGTTTCATTAGACAAATCTTGAACCATATTTGTCTAAACAATCAGAAGGTAAATTTCCAAGATTCCGCTTCAAAAATACTCGCTTAACATGTGCAAATTGTTGTCTTATGTCTTTATCCATCTTAGCAATGACGGACTCCAGCTGCTCGGCACGAATCGAATCATTAAATTCAATACTTAGATTTACCAAAATATATCCAGGCCCCATATGCATGGTTAAAACTTCATTTACACGTTCAACATTACGCAATAAAATATAGCCTGGTTTATATGTATAAGTTGGTTACATAATTTTAAATTTTTTGATAAATTTCGGCGCCCGCATTTTTAAACTCCTGGGCTTTTTCTTGCAGGCCTTTTTCTATTGCAACGGGTATTTTCTCAATGCCTTGCTTAGCAGCATACTCACGCACATCTTGAGTAATCTTCATCGAACAAAAATGCGGGCCACACATGGAACAAAAATGTGCAACTTTGGCAGAATCTTGAGGTAGCGTTTCATCATGCAATGCACGCGCATGTTCTGGATCTAAACTTAAATTAAATTGGTCTTCCCAACGAAATTCAAAACGCGCTTTAGACAGTGCATTGTCTCTTATTTGTGCGCCAGGATGCCCCTTAGCTAAATCAGCCGCATGAGCCGCAATTTTATAGGTGATAACGCCATCTCTTACATCTTGCTTGTTAGGCAACCCTAAATGCTCTTTGGGTGTAACGTAACAAAGCATAGCAGTGCCGTACCAGCCAATATTGGCGGCGCCAATGGCAGATGTAATATGGTCATATCCGGGTGCAATATCTGTCACCAAAGGCCCCAGTGTGTAAAATGGCGCTTCGAAACAATCTTCTAATTCTTTCTCAATATTTTCTTTAACCATTTGTAGCGGAATATGCCCTGGCCCCTCTATCATGACCTGCACATCATGCTGCCAAGCTATTTTTGTTAATTCGCCTAAGGTTTCTAACTCTGCAAATTGTGCGGCATCATTTGCATCTGTAATAGATCCAGGGCGCAAACCATCGCCGAGCGAAAACGCAACATCATAAGCTTGCATAATTTCACAAATATCTTTGAAGTGCGTGTAGAGAAAGCTTTCTTGATGATGCGCTAAACACCATTTCGCCATAATAGAACCGCCGCGTGAAACAATTCCAGTCAAACGTTGAGCCGTCATGGGCACGTAGGCCAACCGCACACCGGCGTGAATAGTGAAATAATCTACGCCTTGTTCAGCTTGCTCGATAAGGGTGTCTTTGAATATTTCCCAGGTTAAATCCTCAGCCTTGCCGTTTACTTTTTCGAGTGCCTGATAAATTGGTACAGTACCAATCGGCACCGGTGAATTGCGTATGATCCATTCACGCGTTTCATGGATATGTTTGCCGGTAGATAGATCCATCACCGTATCGCTACCCCAACGTACGGCCCACACCATCTTTTCAACTTCTTCCTCTATAGAAGAAGTCACCGCAGAATTACCTAAATTGGTGTTAATTTTTACTAAGAAATTCCTGCCAATGATCATCGGTTCAGATTCTGGATGATTTATATTGTTAGGGATAATGGCGCGACCACTCGCCACCTCACTGCGAACAAACTCTGGAGTGATTTCAATCGGTATATTTGCGCCAAAACTATTACCCGGATGTTGGATCAAGAGCTTTTGAAATTCCGGGTCACGACGATGTTCTTGTAGCCGCATGTCTTCACGAATGGCGATGTATTCCATCTCTGGCGTAATCATGCCCTGCCTTGCATAGTGCATTTGTGTGACAATATTTCCAGGTTTCGCGCGACGCGGTAGATGGTAGTGAGAAAAACGCAAATGCGCAGTTTCTGGATTACTTTGCCGTGCGTTTCCATATTGCGAGGAAGGCCCATCAAGCTCTTGCGTGTCATTACGATCAAATATCCAATTCAAACGCAGCCGCGACAATCCTTGCAACAAATCCACCGTTACATCTGAGTCTGAATATGGGCCTGAAGTATCATAGATCGTGATGGGAGGATTTTCTTCCTCACCAAAACTCGATGCGGTACTTGAGCAATTTACTTCACGCATCCCGACGCTTAGATCTTCACGCGAACCTTGTACAAAAATCTTTTTTGAACCCGTGAACGGCTGGGTAAGTTCAGAAGACAATTGAGCGGTCTTATTTTGAAGGGTATTGGTAATCGCACTCATCTCTAGCAACCTCTATATGGTGATGTAAGCCGCTGGCTTGAAGTGCTTGCATGGTGATTTTCCAATACTGTAGCTTCCCTACGCCAGCGTTATCTGGTTCAGGTTCTAAGGGTAACTCTCAGCCCAACAATATATTTGGGGCACCCCTAGCTTCAGAATAACAATTCTAAATGATTAATCCCTACTTTAGTATGTAAGTTTTACTATGTAAGAACTTAACCTCAACCGCTAAATAGTTGCTTGAATGCATATCTGCCCGTACTCTTTCGTATCGTTGTCTAACTCACATCACATACAAAAAATGACTTTAAATGTTGCCATTATTGGGCCGGGTCGAAGCAAACAAGGGACAGGGCCCTATATTGCAAGAACCTTTCAGGAGCTTGGCGTGAAGATTTGCGGCGTGGTCAGCAGCAGCTTAGATTCTGCTACAAGCTCTGCAAAGCAATTAAAACGCGACTACGCGATAGATTGTCCGCCATATGCGAGTCTGGATGAATTACTAAAAAACCAAACCACCGACATTGTGGCTATTTGCAGCCCTAGCGCTTCGCACTATCAGTATTTAAATACCGCTATTGATGCAGGCTATCATGTTTTTTGCGAAAAACCATTTTGGTGGCCGATCGAAAAGGTTATAACGAAAAAAGATGTGCTAAACATCACTGCAGAAACTACGAAACTAGTTGAGCGCTGTAAGGCGCAAAATGTAGTTTTACAACTCAACACGCAATGGCCATTTACCCTGCCCACTTACTACGAAATTTTCCCTCAGCAGAAGCAAACATTGCAGCCGATCGAAACATTTGAAATGTGGCTCTCTCCACAAAGCGCTGACAAAACCATGATTATTGATGCCGCTCCGCATTTGCTCAGCATGCTCTATGCACTAGTCGGTAGTGGTCGCATTTATAATATAAAATCAAATTATCAAGCCGCCCAATCAAGTAAAGAAATCAAATTTGAATTTGATTACTTACATTCATATGGGGATATTAAAGTCTGCTTACTATTAAGTTCTTCCAGTACTAGCCCCAAACCTGCTGCCTATGCAATTAACCACAAGCGTGTAGATAGACATGTCGAACTCTCTCATTACCTGATATCATTACGCTCATTAGACAAGCAGTTGCCCGTTGTGGACCCATTAGTATGCTCTATCAAGAACTTTTTAAGCTCTATACATTCTAAGACTTCGCCTGATGAAGTTGCATTGATTGACGGCATGACCCATCTGGCACAAATCTATCAAACTGTAAGTTAAAAAAATGGAAAAAATACATTCTGAAAGCGGTGAAGTATTAATAAAAATTTCACCCCTCATTGATTTCACTAAAAAGAATTTTGGTGCAAGCCAAGACATCAATAAAATCCCTTTGCATGTGAAATCTGGCACACATGAAGTTAAAAAACAAACTGAACTTTCACCCATACATGACTTCATGGGAAAACTGCGTCAACCCGAAGTCATAGAAAATCTCAAAGAATATGTAAGCTGGCAATCGCAATGGCGCGAAGGCTTTGCAGCAGGCTCTATCACCTTTGAAGAAGCGCTAGAAACCGCGCCAACGCGCGCACCTACCTCTATAAACTTAGACGTCACTACCGCCTGCAATTATCGTTGCGATCATTGCGTAGACATGGATATTCTGAATAAAAATATTAACTACGAACATGATCTACTGAAAGATTCTCTCACTTACTTAGCAGAGAAAGGCCTGCGTTCCGTTATTATCATTGGCGGGGGCGAACCCACAGCCTATAAAGGCTTTGAAGATATCGTACGTCATTTAAAAGCCATGAATATACAGATTGGCGTAGTCACCAATGGCAGCATGATGAAAAAAATTGAAGCCGTTGCGGATGCATTGCAAGAACGAGATTGGGTGCGTTTGTCACTAGACTCGGGCACCAACGAGACTTTCCGCGCCATGCACAAACCTGGCAGCAAAAAATGCACTTTGGAATGGATTTGTGAACATATCCCACCTATTAAAAAGCTAAATGCAAAATTTATGATTGGCTTTAGCTTTATCATTGTGTGGAAAGACTGCGAAACCAATGCTATGAAAATTATAGAAAATGTGGATGAAATTGTTACCGCTACTAAATTAGCCAAGCAATATCAATTCGACTACATCTCGCTTAAGCCTTTTCTTACTCGCGCTGAACTCAACAATGCCGAAGTGGTTGGTATCGACAAAGAACAAGAGAATGTCGAATCAATTATGAGCAAAATTCGCAACTCTGTAACACAAGCGCAAGAACTTGAGGATGAAAATTTTGCCGTGGTTGAAAGTACGAATTTACGCGTGCTAGAAAATGGCACTTACATGAATTACACCAATCAGCCACATAACTGTCATATGCAATATTTCCGGCAAGTGCTAAGCCCGCTTGGTGTATTTAATTGCCCAGTGTATCGTCACGTACCGCATGCCTTATTAGGTGAAAAACATGCCTATGCAAGTGAAGCTGGCTTACAGGCCACGCAAAAAAATACGCTACGCTTGATTGAGTCCTTTGATGCGACAGAAGAATGCAAAGATGTAACCTGTTTATATAATCACGCCAATTGGTTTATTGAAGACTTAATTAATCATCCGGAAAAATTAGATTCGCTAGACTCTAGTTTTGATCGCAGCGACTTCTTCCTTTGAAGAAGCTCTGACTAATTCTGCCACATCCTTAAAAATGTCTCAAAATGCTCATTTACCGCGCGCAAACTCCGCTTACTCAATATTTTTACCTCATCTCAGTCACCCATGTTAAATAACAATTGGGCTACTAAATCAGAACCTCTTTAAATAGATACATGCTTCAACAATTTACTTGCACTTTCGTATATTCTGTTAACTGAAAGATTGCGTAAACAATCATAATGCCCATACCGGCACTGTTTTTCCCAACATGGGCTGCACTCTAAATTGAGATACTGAATTTCTGCAGTGTTGGTCAACGGCGGAGTATATTCGGGCGTGATTGATCCATAAATTGCGACAACCGGTCGATCGACTGCCGCAGCAATGTGCATCAATCCAGAGTCATTGGTAATTGCCACTTTTGCTAAAGAAAGCAAATCGATCACTTCTTCTAAAGTACTTTGCCCACATAAATTTTTTGCAACACCATTCGAGGATTTAACAATGGTTTCTCCAATCGCATGATCTTTAGGTGAACCAAAAATGTATACCTCATAACCATCTTGTTTAAACTTAACAGCAAGTTCACCAAAGTATTCCGCAGGCCAGCATTTCGATGGCCCGAATTCCGCCCCAGGCATGAATGCAACACACGGTTTGCCTTCATTAACCCCAAGCTTCAGTGCAGCTTTGTGACGTTTATTCATATCCAGCTGTAATTTAGGAAACCGAATTTCCGGAGCCTGAATGGCCTCTGAGGCATCTTTCCCCAAATTAACGTATCGCTCTACGGCTTTATAAGTAACCTCTTTATCAAGCGGTCGCATATCATTCACGACTCCATAGCGCATCTCGCCACGATAAGCAGTACGCTGTGGAATTTTTGCAAAATAAGGGATCAGTGCAGACTTAAATGACCTTGGCAGAATAATGGCTTGGTCATACTGACCACGTAAGCTTTTACCAACCCTGCGACGTTTATTAAGTTGCAGCTCGCCGTGACCTATATCGATCTCTATCCAGCGCCTCACCTCAAGCATTCGAGCCAACACCGGAGCAGACCAAGCAGGCGCTACCACGTCGATGGTGTTATCCTGATTTTGGTGCTTCAGAGCCATAAACAAGCTCTGCACCATTACCATATCCCCTACCCAGGCAGGGCCGACTATTAATATTTTCTTTGCGCGCAAGAGTGATAATAGAACCGTAATTAGCTAGTAGATTGTCACAATATTGATCATATTACATTAAAGCTTCCGTACTATGGCCACTCCGCGCATGATATTGATATAGTTTGCGCTCCTTCAAATGAACATTGCATAAGTTGTTAGTAAAATCGACTGGAAATACATAGACATGGATATCGAACAAGCACGATTTAATATGATCGAACAACAAATACGCCCTTGGGATGTATTAGATTTCAATGTATTGAAAATCATTGAAAAAACTCCGCGCGAATTATTTGTACCCAGTCAACATCAAAAGCTAGCATTTTCTGACTTGGAAATACCATTACAAAATGGGCAATGGATGATGGCACCAAAAGTCGAAGCACGAATGCTACAAGCCTTGCAGGTGCAGTCCGGTGATGAAATTTTAGAAATTGGGACTGGCACAGGATTTATTACTGCCTGCTTAGCTAAACTTGGCACACATGTAGATAGCATCGAATTCCATGCTGAATTTTCGAATCAAGCACAGTCTAATTTAGATAAACTTGAAATTAATAATGTGAATTTGCTACTGGGTGATGCCTTAACAACATTCAATCACGACAAAAAATACGCTGTGATTGCCGTTACCGCATCAATGCCTGTGTACCTCGATGTATTTGAAAAACTACTGACCGACAATGGGAGAATGTTTGTGGTCGTCGGCAAAAAGCCAATTATGCAAGCACAGCTCATCACGAAAATAGATGGACAAGACCTGTATCAAACCAAGTTATTTGAAACCAACCTTGAGCCGCTGATTGGCATAAAAGAACCACAGAATTTCCAGTTATAATGTTTACGGAATACAGCCCGCAGGAACTTAAAGAATACTTAGATCAAGCCGATACTAAACCAGTACTATTGGATGTTAGAGAGCCATGGGAGTATGAACGCTGCAATATTCCTAACTCTACACTTATACCTATGAGGCAGATACCAGACATATTAAGTAATTATGACTCAGATCAAGAAATTGTTGTCATTTGTCACCATGGTATTCGCAGCCGTGCAGTTGCAAATTACCTAGCTCAACATAGATTCACCAAGGTGATCAATCTAGCATCGGGCATCGATGGATGGGCTAAACAAGTCGACCCATCCATGCCACTTTATTAATAAACTATTACATAATAATGTAAAGCTCTAGCAATAATATTCAACAGTCCATGCAAATAAATATCACAAAAGCCTCACTGCTCTATTTGTTAACGATGGGCATTCTTCTTATAGCAAGCCATGGGCCTGCGAGAGCGAACAGTCTTATCGATATTTATTCCATGGCAAAACAAAGCGATACCGACATCCACATTGCTGAATCCAGATATAACGCAGAATACCAAGCAAGACCCATCGCACGCGCAAACATTCTTCCGCAAGCAAGTATTAGCGCAAATACTACAGATAACAGACGAAAAGTAGATGGAACAACATTTGGTATACAAGGGGATACTGTTGATTTCAATGAACATGGCTACACTTTGAGCATCAACCAAGCCCTCTATCATCATGATTTTTACGTGCAATTACGCCAAGCAAAAAATTCGGTTGCCAGGGCGCAAATAGATTTAGATGCCGCGCGCCAAGATTTAATGGTCCGAAGTGCAGATGCCTATTTTAATGTGCTAGCAACACAGGATGCATTAACTTTTCGAAAATCAGAAAAGGAAGCGATAGGACGCCAACTTGAACAGGCAAAAAAGCGTTTTGAGGTCGGCCTGATTGCCATTACTGATGTCAAAGAAGCCCAAGCCTCCTATGACCTCGTAACCGCAAGAGAAATTGATGCCCAAAATGCAGTAGAAATTTCCAAAGCTGCATTGGAAGTAATCATTGCACAACGCGTAGATCTACTTCATCCCTTATCTGATCGCATGGAACTGGTATGGCCGGAACCAAATGATCCAGAAGATTGGGTCTACAAAGCACTTGAACAAAACCTAACACTGTTGTCGAGTGAGTACACCACTCAGATTGCCAATCAAGAAATTAAACTGCAACAATCTCGCCATCTGCCTACACTGGATATCGTGGCCTCTCATTCAGATACCGACACAGGTGGATTAACTGGTTCACGTGAGGTAGAAGATACTCGCATAGGCATAGAACTGAACATCCCATTGACCACAGGTGGCCGGACCTATTATCGAACTAAAGAAGCCCGTTACAATGCCGAGCTTGCTCAGCATCAGCACGAAAAAGTACGTCGCGAAACCATCCAGAGCACGCGTGATGCATACCTAAATACCATCGCCGGCATCAGTCGCGTAAAAGCTCTGGCCCGAGCTCTCGAATCCACGCAAGCTGCGGCACAGGCTGCTGAAGCCGGATTTCAGGTAGGCACACGCACCTCAGTAGACGTATTGCTCGCTTTGCAAGAGACCTTTCTAGCTAAGCAAGATCATTCGCGTGCACGCTACGATTATCTTCTTAATACCTTGAGACTTAAACAAGCCGCAGGGATATTATCTGTTGATGATTTACTAAAGATCGATGGCTGGCTAAATTAGCCTACATGGTAAAATCATCGAAGCGTACGTCGCTACGCTATAAATCACTATTATTCTTACTGAGCCCGATAGCACTGGGCTACATTTTTTATCGCTCTATAAAAGATGGTGGCTGGCGCTATTTTTCGCAACGCCTCGGTTTCAACTATACATCTTCATCATCACCTACTATTTTAATTCATTGCGCCTCTGTAGGAGAAGTCAATGCAGCGAAACCCTTAATACTGGAGCTATGCAATCAGCACCCAGATAAAAATATTGTTATCTCTACAAACACCCCAACCGCTGCACAGTTAATACCAAAAATTCAGCAGCAAAATATTTCACACGTATATTTACCACTTGATTATTCAATCACAGTAAATGCCTTCTTGAGTTGCATAGACCCCATCTGCGTGTTGGTTTTAGAAACTGAAATTTGGCCCACACTTATTTCTCTAACTGCAAAGAATAATATTCCAATTGCCATCATCAATGGCAGACTGACCGCCAAATCAACACAAGCTAGTCATTTTATTAGACATGATATTGAATCATCGTTACAGAATCTAACTACAATATTGGCGCGTTCGGATGAGGATCGCTCTAGGTTTATCAAAATTGGAGCAAATGAAAATTCCATTCATGTCATTGGCAATTTAAAATACGCAATTAACCCGCATCTAAATGAGAGTCTTGCCTGCACGACAATTAAACGTCCTTTTTTATTAGCGGTGTCCACACATGATGACGAAGAAATGCAGCTTGTGCAACATATAGAAATATTAAAAAAGAAAAATTATTTGCTTGTAGTCGCACCCCGTTACCCAGACCGTTGCAAGCAGTTACTAAATCAATTTAAAAACAACAACCTCAGTGTCGCGGTACGCAGTCATAAAGAACCGATCACCGATAAAACCGATATTTATCTTATAGACACATTGGGAGACTTGAGTATGTATTACAACGAAGCTGCATTAGTCTTTGTAGGAGGCTCTCTAATTCAACGCGGTGGACACAACGTTCTTGAGCCCGCCAGCTTTGGAAAATGTGTCGTAGTTGGGCCACACACAGAAAATTTTGCGCAAGAAGTAGACGAGCTTTTAGACGCGAATGGTGTAATTCAAATAACGGATCACTATGATCTAAGTCTAAAGTTAGCCCACTTACTTAAAAATGATCACGAAAGAACGCAATATGGTATGAATGCGCAGCATTTTGTCGAGAAAAAGACAGTAGTATTAAAAAACTACTTAGAGCACATACAACCACTCATAAGACACTCCAGCAACTAGTCGCTATTATAGCCTTGCATCAAAGACTTAAAGTCTTGTTCTGAATAATTAAAGTTAGCCTCAGTGTTTTTTAGCTTTAGCAATGAACGCTTCAGCCTTACAAGATTTCTTTGCTTCCATGAACCTGACCTTGTCTCGATTTGAGATTTATCAAAGTCTACTAAGAACACACAGTTCTTTTCGTTAAGCAAAATATTATGTGCGTTTAAATCCGCATGATTACAACCCTTATCATGAAATCGTCTGATTACAGAACCGATGTTTTGCCATACTTCTGCAGATATCGTGTTTCTTATCAGTATGGTGCTACATGACAAAGCTTGAGGAATGAGTTGAGTGATAATATCTGCTTTATATAAAAAACCATTTTTTTGAATATGTGCTGCCACAGGTATTGGTACAGGTAAGCTCATGGCCTGCATCTTAGATAACATCTGCAGCTCATTCATCGCTCTAGATTTATACAAACCTTGCCATAAATACGAATCATAAATGTATTTAGAGATCATGCCACCACGGTAATAATGACGCAGCACCAAATCTTGCCCACCAAAAATAAATGTATGCACCCCACCTCTTCCGTTCACATCCTGCGCCCGCATCCTCCTATATTGCAAAACATCGTTTGCTACCAGGCATTCCGGCTTAAATAAATCGAGTGAAAATTCCGTAAATAAAGTTTTGTTATGCGCAACAATATCGTTACCATAGGAATTAAATTCAAAAGATTTCATACACTACTTTTACAGTTTCGTTTTTATAAGCATTTTATTCAACATGGATAGCCCACCAAAGTCTATTTGTATTTTACGCTTATCTGCAATTGGGGATGTGACACATATGATCCCAGTTGTACGCACAATTCAAAAATTCTGGCCCAAAACCGAACTTACCTGGATTATAGGAAAAAATGAAGCCAATCTCGTAAATGATATTCCCGGTATTGAATTTATTGAATTTGATAAATCCAAGTTTATTAGCAGCTACAGAAATATTGCCAGAAAAATGAAACATCAAAAATTTGATGTGTTGCTTTGCGCTCAAGTTTCTTTTCGAGCTAATTTTATCAGTGCATTAGTTCCTGCGACTTTAAAGCTAGGTTATGACAAAGCAAGGTCCAAAGATTTTCATTCATTTTTTATTGATCAATGCATCGCCTCTGCGTCTCAACAACATGTTCTAGATAGTTTTTTCAGCTTCATCGAACACTTAGGAATCCATGATCGTGAAATGCGTTGGGAATACAACATTCCCGATGAAGCACATGAATTCGCTCAACAACATTCAGTCAGCAATCGCTTCAACTTAATCATAAGCCCATGCTCAAGCCATTCTCTCAGAAATTGGTCTACAGAACGCTATGCAGCCGTGGCAGACTACGCAATCCAATCACTCAATGCACAAGTCATCCTATGCGGAGGCCCATCTGTAAAAGAGAGACAGATTGGAGTTGATATTGAACAACATATGCAGGCCAAGGCTTTGAACCTAATAGGCAAAGATACCTTGAAAAAATTTCTCGCCTTGTTACAACGTGCAGATGCGCTGATTTCACCCGACTCAGGCCCAGCACATATGGCCACCGGACTTGGCATCCCCGTCATCGGGCTCTATGCAGCCAGCAATCCAAAGCGGAGTGGCCCGTACTTAAGTCAACAATACTGTGTGGATAAGTATGATGAAGCCGCGCATATGTTTAAAAACAAATCCTCTAGTGCATTGAAATGGGGAACAAAGTTAGAATATGAAGGCGCAATGAATTTAATCAGTGTAAATGATGTGACTTCACAATTAGACGTACTCGCGTGTAACCAATAATACTCAAAATACGAATTTAGATAATGGATAACATAAACATACCGATCTCACCTGGTGAATTACTAGATAAAATCACCATCTTGGAAATAAAATCTACACAAATAAAAAATAAAGATAAATTGTCAAATGTAGAAAATGAGCTGCAACAATTACACCAAATCTGGCAGCGGTCTCCATTTAATAAAGACGATATCCATTTGCTTAAGCTAGAACTTAAAGAAAACAATCAAAATCTGTGGGATATTGAAGACAAAATTCGCATCAAAGAATCAAGCAAAGAGTTTGATTCAGAATTTATAGAATTAGCACGGTCTGTATACATACAGAATGATAAACGCGCAGCAACAAAAAGAAAAATTAACCAGCAACTAGGGTCAAGTATAATCGAAGAAAAGTCTTATGCTGAATACTAAAAAGATTTGCTAATTTTTTAAATTTCGATTTCTGTACCAGATAGACAATGCATACATCATCATAAATAACGCCAGCAAACACTCCTTGGTTTCGCCGGCACGAATATTTAACACGCTGGGCATTTCAACGCCTAAGCCTCTATAAACTTTTTCGTGCCAGCTTACTAACAGCGCAAGCAATCCAGCAGGCAAGCATACATACGTTGGCCAGATCCAATCATAGATTGAGCTCGCATCAGGGATATGATGCTTGAATTTCCTATATAGAGGCACGAATACCCCACCCACTAATGCCGCAATCGATAGTAAAGCACGAGGAATTTGATCAAATAACGGGCTTATATTATGTAGATTTGTTTCTTGCTGATCATTCACCGATAACCACTGCTCTGGCGTACCCCATCCAATAAAGTGCTGCCCCCAACTAATCTCTTCACCTGCGTAATAAAAACTACCCAATAAAAACAACATCATCCAAACCCGCACGCCACCAATATTTGAGTTATTCTCAGAAAGCAGGAATAAAACATTAGCAATAATGGCCACGAATAGAAAAATAACCGTTAGATTTTCTATAACCCCTAACTCACCATACATGTAACCATCTGTATTAAGGCTAATCATACGCGCGATATAAGGCAAAACCGCCACAATAATTGGGATCACAAGCCATATTAGTTTGGATATTTCTTTATTCATATGCTTAGTTCTTACCGACCCATGTTTTATTTTTACCACGTCTTTCCCAATTTCTAAGACTTCGATAGTCTCGATGAGATTTGCTGCGTATGCCTAACTTTATAGCTAATCCCATAATTGGATTTGGAGGGAATAAATATTGAGACATAAGATTAAAATCATACAGTTTAGGCCTCCATTTCTCTTCATGCTGATTCACAATGATATTGCCAACACTAATATCTAAATCATGTATTCCATGCGCTTTTGCTTGTTGAACAATTTTATACCCTGCCGCTAGTATTTCACTTGGCAAATAACCTAGTTCAGCAATTAACTCTTTCAAGGTCTTGCCTGTTACGCACTCTTGAATAATAGAATGCGAATACTCACCGGACAATGCGTACACTCGATAAGGTTTGGCAATATAAATTTTAATCTCGGGTATCTCATAGAGCGCTAAATTTCTTTGATATTCATATTCAGCAATATCTACTTTGTACTTATCCAGATATTTCTGCACTACCGCCTTTCGATATACTTTCACAATGACTCTCTCATGTCCCAGCCGCGCTCTATAAACATACGCGCGACCACCTTTACCTATAAATTCTGTAATCTCTATATCTTCTGGCAATGTAAGTGACTGCTGCAATTCTGCAACGTGCTGTTTGTGTAGTGCATCCATCCTATATACCGCAGAACTCTTATAAAGCTTGCAATATCAAACTTTTAATCAGTCTAGGAAAATGCTTCCAGCTAAAAATAGAGCTTGGTTTTAACCTAAACGCCTGCACGTAGTTTTGCACCGCGACCTTATATTCATGGCAAATACAAGCTTTCCTACCAATTTTTAAGTATCGCTTCAACAACACATGCTGTTTTAAAGCATTAAGATCTGGTAAATCTGGTAAAGAATCGAACAGCTCATCAACGCCTTGCACCCCCGTTTCTACAATACGCTGATAATTTTCCCGCAAACTTCCACTATGTTGCAGCATCTCAACCAATATTTCTGGTATGGAAACGCAATTATAATTTGCAAATACATGACTGAAAAACATTGTGTCCTCATCTACATGTACCTTCTCAGAGAATTTTAATTCCTCCATCACGCTACGCTTCAGAATTGTCGAACTAGGCCTTAGACCCACCATGTCACCACCAAAAAGTTTAGCCGCATTATGCAATCGATTTAAAGCTAATTTTTCCGGCTGTCGATTACGCACCTTACCGCTATAGCTAATTGCGCGATAACCACCAAAGATCATCTCAGCTTCTTTATTGCTACTTATCGCTAAATTAAAATGCTCAAACGCATTAGGAAGTAGCTTGTCATCAGCATCCAGAAACATCACATAGGCTCCTAAAGACTTTTGATAACCAAGATTTCGAGCAGCAGACACCCCTCTATTCTCTTGGCAATAATAACAAATATTGTGTCCAGTAGATTTATCCTGCAAAGTTTTTATTACGGCTCTGGTATCATCTGTTGAACCATCATCAATAACTATAATCTCACGGGCTTTATACGCCTGATTAATGACTGAGCGGATCGCCATCTCAATAAATTGCGCATAATTATAACTGGGTATAATTACAGTAAAATTCAATTGATGTTTTCCAGCCACTCTAAAATATATTCACATTTTATTAATGTCGTAATATAAGCAAAAAATAGAATCACATGAAAGTAAAGAAACAGGCAATTCGGTTCTCCGATGACAGCAAGGGTGTCTATGCGCTATCTCCAGACATAACGCACACTAACGAACTTGTTAACTGGATAACACACAAAGATTTCAATATTTATGAAAATCAAGGCTATAGGCTTGAATGTCACACCAGGAAAAGAAATAAATTATACTCATTTCAACATCCACTTCTTAATACTGAAGTCATATTAAAAGTCTCCAGAATAAGCGATCAACATAAATTACTCAGAAAACTGAATTTACACCTCTCCACTTTTTTTAGTGACTATAATTATCGCGCCTTTTTAGGTGCTTTTCTTCTCAAAACCAACGGCATCTCATGTGCAACTCCAATTGCATATTGGACTGAAACAGATAATTATTTAATTAAGAAAAGCTACTACTTATACGAAAAAATCCATGCAGAGTACTCAATTCACAGCCTCTCTCAACAATTATTCACTCTAAATCAGGCAAGCCAAAGCAGGATGTTCTCTCAACTAGCCGAGAAAATTACGACGATTATTCGTAATATACATGATGCTGGCTTTAGGCAAGGTGACCCACATCCAGGAAATTTTTTGATCTCAATACCAAATCAGGACTTCAAATCAATAACAAGTGAAGATATTGATCAAGCAAAAATTTTTATTATCGATCTCGATAAATTTAGTATTGCAATGCCGCTTGGTAAAATTTTAAAAAGATTTTTTGATATCCGTTGTTTTCGCCGTTGTACACTTGGCAACTATGACCAACATGCAATGCTTAAATTCTATTTGCAAAACAAGTACTCAAAAACATGGGGCTTGGTGCTTAGATTCTGGATGCGTGGCGGCTTCAATATAAGTAAGTGGTTTAAACCACTCAAGAGAAGATTATAGATTTTACTTTGATATGCAGGGCGCTAATACACATTAACAATCTTAAGACACTTTTTTGCAAAAATTAGTTTGCTGTATTTTTAATCTTATGAATTAGCTCGGAAGTGGAATAGGATTGCACATAATCCAAGACCTTAACCTCACCACCATTAGCACAGACTGCATCACCTCCTGCAACTTCATCCGCATCATAGTCCCCGCCCTTTACTAGAACATCAGGCAATGCAGCAGTGATGAGATCAGCCGGCGTGTCCTGATCAAAAGCAACCAGCCAATCCACACTCTGCAGACTAGATAGCATAGTAAGCCTATCTTTTAGTTTATTGATAGGTCGCGAATCACCCTTAAGACGCTTAATGGAAACATCGGCATTTACTGCAACGAGATCG
>JAPUHH010000126.1 GCA_027297825.1 Gammaproteobacteria bacterium | reverse complement strand
AACCACTATTGATCTAGCTGCAAGGGGCACCGGCAATTTGCCAACAGAGGCTTTTGAGCAATTGTCGCTACAAGTTGGGCTTCACGGTGCCCTTTCGAGATTGAAAAGAGCCTGAAAGCCTGCAGAAATAGGCACTTTTTTATAGATCTATGTATCTCTTGCAAGAGACAAGACTGGTTGGCGGTGGTTGGAGTCTGCAGCGAACCCTACTCTATATATAGTAAGTATAAATTCCCTGTTAAACAGCCAATTTACAGGGAAAATGTTTAAATTAACCTTCTTAATACTATCCCTTCCCCAACAATCTATATTATTTCCAGGCACTTAGGTAATTTTAACCCAAATTCAACAATTCAATAACAGGGAAAGATCAGGGAATTCAATTTTTCTAGTAGCTATTCATTAGCAAACAGCTTTACTACGAATTCACCAGGGACACGGCGGCGTGCAAATTTGTGTAACTCCTCATATAGAGTGAGCATTTCTAAAATTTTTGCCAAAATAAAATTTATATTTTAGCGACATATTATTAATTTATTAATTAAGCTACTTGCTGTAACAGTTTTTTGATTTACTCAATTCCTGCTACTATTTTGCTCTAATGAACCGTAGAGATTTTCTGCTCACTACCGCTGCAAGTGTCGCATCACTTACTACGCCTTTGTTTGCACCTGCGAAATCCAATACACTGCTAACGCGGCTTGTCCCATCAAGCAACGAGCCAATACCCGTTATCGGTATGGGGACCTGGATTACCTTCGACGTCGGGCTTAATAGTAGCGCGGTTCAGCAACGCTCCGAAGTATTACGACACTTTTTTGCCTCCGGGGGAGGCATGATTGACTCCTCCCCTATGTATGGCTCATCGGAGGCAGTAGTCGGCAAATGCCTACAGCAACTGAACCATCCGGATAAACTTTTCTCCGCAACGAAAGTCTGGACCCCGGGTCGCCGACTGGGAATAAAGCAAATGCACAATTCAGAAAAGCTATGGGGACTACAGTCTTTTGACCTGATGCAAATCCACAACCTGGTGGATTGGAAAACTCATATCAAAACATTACGAGAGTGGAAAGATACCGAACGCATACGTTATATCGGTGTTACCACATCTCATGGTCGTCGTCATGAAGAACTGATAAAAATCATGCAAAGCGAACCGATAGATTTTGTGCAATTTACCTACAATATTGTAGATAGAGAAGCCGAAGAAAAACTATTACCTATAGCTACTGAACAGGGTATTGCAGTAATTATTAATCGCCCATTTCGTCGTGGCCAGTTGTTTGACTTAGTACAAAATCAACCCCTACCTATCTGGGCAAAAGAATTTCATTGTACAAACTGGGCACAATATTTTTTGAAATACATTATTTCGCATCCCTTTGTGACAGTCGCTATCCCTGCAACGTCTCGCGTCGAGCATATGGATGAAAATATGGGCGCAATGCAAGGCTCACTCCCGAATGCATCAATGCGAAAGCAAATGCAGGTTTATTATGAATCGATAAACTAATTTAAGAAAAAAGGGATTACAAAATACATTGTGTATAGCGAATTCGTAGTCAGCCATACTTTGGCTTCATCAAGTTCCAATACCTGCCTGAACTACGAATTCGCCATACACAGGTAATTAACTAGGTATTAAAATTAAGGTGTGTTTCATTTACAAATATTGTTTCAAACGTTTAATGACTATCAATAAACTTTTCGCCTTAATCTTTTCATTATTATGCATAGTTCTAATCATATGTACCGCATGTGTACCGCCTTGGCAAAGCGATGCTGCATTATTTCTTGAAGACTTAGCTGTAGGTAGTGAGGAAAGCCGCCTTAAGGGCCGCACACCAACACCAACCAAAATATCGATTGATTATGAAATACGGGAATATCAATACCACGCAGATTTATATATATCCAAAGAATCAACTTTAGCCGGTATCGTTTTAATACCAGGAATAGCAAAACACGGCAGAGATGATCCACGTTTAGTGGCATTTGCAACAACACTCGCACGTAGCCATTTTATGGTCCTAGTGCCTGATATCCCTAATCTGCGCGATCTTAAAGTTCGAGCAGAAGACAGTCGAACCATTGCAGATGCTTTCACCTATCTTATATCTCGACCCGAATTTCCAGTTGAAGCACAAGCTGGTATTGGTGCATTTAGTTACGCTGTCGGACCTGCAGTATTAGCGGCTCTCGAACCCATAGTGCGTGAAAAGGTAAATTTCGTGCTGGGAGTAGGAGGATATTATGATGTTGAACATGTTATCACTTTTTTTACGACAGGATATTTCCGAAACAAAGACAAGTGGCATTATCTAAAACCAAACGAGTATGGTAAATGGGTGTTCATAATAAGCAATGTTGAACGCTTATCAGACCCAAATGATAAAAATATTTTTCTTAAAATAGCACAACGAAAAATAAATAATCCGAATGTTGTGATCGATGATTTAGTTATAAATCTAACAGCTGAAGCAAGTTCGGTACTAACGTTGCTGCAAAACCAAAATCACGAACACGTTCCGAGCCTAATAGCTGATATGCCAACCGCCATTCGTGCTGACATAGATGCATTAAATCTTTCTAATAAAGATCTTACTCAACTTAAGGCTAAGCTAATACTATTACATGGTACAGACGATGACATTATCCCTTATACAGAAAGCATTGCATTAGCTAATGCCGTAATGAGAGATCAGGCTGAATTATTTCTTATCGATGGTCTAGCGCATGTGAATGTGTATCCAGAAAGACTAAACCGATGGGCCATGTTACGTGCGATCAATGCTTTGCTAAAAATGAGAGCGATCAAAGCAGAAAAATTATGATCATTAAGTATCTGCTCATTTTGCATCTTTATATACGTAAGTATTGTTGTATTGAATGGATAACAAATGAGCACTGTCATTAATAGTAAACATCATAAACATGACAAAGCGGTGTCTAATAGTCAAACCGAGAACCTATTAAATTTAATAAGACAATTAGTGCTTGAATTGCATCCGCGACGTAAACGTATCACTCGAGTAAAACTGGATAGTTTACTAGACAAAGATCTCGGTTTTGATAGCTTATCGAGAGTGGAATTGCTGTTAAGAATCAGACGAACGTATGACGTGAGTCTTCCAGATCAAATCCTTAGCAGAGCTGAGACACCGCGCGATTTGCTACAAGCAATTCTAACCGCTCAAACACAGGAACAAAAAACGACTACCTGGGAGGACATACAAAAGCGCGACCTTAGAGAAGTAGAAAGTACGCCGCATAGTGTAAACACATTAATAGAACTGCTTGAATGGCACCAGCAAAAACATCCGCAACGAATACATGTTTATCTATATGGAGAAAGAGAAGAACCTGAAAAGATTACTTATGAAAAACTGTTTAGTTCTGCGCGTACTATAGCTGCTAGCTTACAACAACATTCCCTACAACCTGGTCAAACAGTTGCAATCATGCTGCCTACCAGTGGTGATTACTTATTTAGTTTTTATGGTGTACTTCTTGCTGGAGGAATACCGGTTCCAATCTACCCTCCTTTCCGCCCTTCCCAGTTCGAAGATCATATGCGCCGTCAAGCTGGAATTCTTACTAATTCACAGGCGGTTATGCTGATTACCGTGCCTGAAGCTAAAGCAGCGGCACGTTTGCTTAAGGGGCAAGTAGAAAGCTTGCATAGCATTGTCACGCCCCAAGAATTGACTACGTCACAAGAGCAATTTAGCCCACCGGTTGTTCGTGCTAAAGATATAGCTTTTTTACAATACACTTCGGGTAGTACCGGTAATCCTAAAGGCGTTATCTTAACTCATGCCCAACTATTGGCGAACATTAGAATCAATGGCGAAGCAGTACAGGCAAAATCTACCGATACCTTTATAAGTTGGCTACCTCTATATCACGACATGGGATTAATTGGGGCCTGGTTTGGAAGTTTGTATCATGCATGCTCCTTGGTGCTGATGTCACCATTATCTTTTTTAACAGACCCGAGTCGTTGGCTGTGGATGATACACAATTATCGCGGCACCTTATCTGCAGCACCCAACTTTGCCTATGGCTTATGTTTAAACAAATTGGAAGACCGTGATATACAGGGTTTAGATTTAAGCTCTTGGCGATTTGCTTTTAACGGTGCAGAACCTGTAAGTCCACAAACAATTAGGCAATTCAGTAAACGATTTAGCGCATATGGATTTAGACCAGAAGCCATGAGCCCTGTTTATGGGCTCGCTGAAGTCGGCGTTGGATTAGCTTTTCCACCACTGGAAAGAGGACCCATAATCGATAGCATACAGCCGGAACCTTTTACGTCTTCAGGCAAAGCAAACCCAACAAGTGAAAATGAAACGAACTGCTTAGAGTTTGTTGCTTGTGGCCAACCACTACCTGGTTATGAAATTCGCATCGTTGACTCCACAGGTCGTGAGTTACCAGAGCGTGAAGTTGGACAACTGCAATTTAAAGGGCCCTCAGCAACGAGTGGCTATTTTCGTAATTCAGAATCTACAAAAGAACTGTTTGATGGTGATTGGTTAAATTCCGGAGATCTTGCATATATTGCAGGCGGCGACATCTACCTAACCAGCCGGACCAAAGACATTATTATTCGTGGTGGACACAATATTTATCCTTACCAAACCGAAGAAGCAATCGGAGATATCCCAAGCATACGCAAAGGTTGCGTAGCGATTATTGGCAGCACAGACACTACAACAGGAACAGAACGAATAATCGTCTTGGCCGAGACACGTGAGACAAATGCAGCCGCCATGGAGATACTAAAACAAAAAATTAATTCAGTAACTACCGAATTATTGAGTATGCCTCCTGATGAAATAATATTAGGACCACCGCATACAGTTTTAAAGACATCAAGCGGAAAAATTCGGCGCGCAACGATGCGGAACTTGTTCGAAAAAGGTGAAATAAGCAAAGAGCATAAAGCAATCTGGAGACAGTATATACGCCTTACCCTCTCCTCTCTATTACCTCGCATGCGAAACATGCGCAGAAGAATATCGAATTTAGGTTACGCGGTATATGCGCAGTTAATATTTTGGATATTAGCGCCATTGTTGTGGTTGTTAATTGCAATACTACCGCGTTTAAACTGGCGCTGGGTGGTATTACGTAGATGTGCAAAACTACTGTTTTATCTTTGCCGAATACCTATAAAGGTGGAAGGCATAAATAATTTGCCAAGCGATCAGACATGTGTGTTTGTAGCGAACCATGCAAGCTATCTTGATGGCGTAGTCTTGTCAGCGGTCTTGCCGATTAAGCTTTCATTTGTTGCCAAGGAAGAATTAGAACTACAATTTATTTCACGAGTGTTTTTACGACGTATTGGAGCAGAGTTTGTTGAACGATTTGATCAAGAGCAAGGGGTAGCCGGCACACAACGTGCAGTGCAATCTGTGTTGTCAGGTCAATCATTACTTTTTTTTCCTGAAGGTACTTTCATGCGCAGTCCGGGACTGTTGCCCTTTCGGATGGGTGCATTTACCACGGTCGCAACGACAAATGTACCTGTTGTACCTATTTCGATTCATGGTACACGCTCCATTCTCAGATCAGGTTCCTGGTTTCCTCGTCGCGGTATAGTGAGTGTTGTAATTATAGAACCTATCACACCTCGGGGTACTGATTGGGCTGCAGCAGTTGAACTGCGTGACCTTAGTCGTGCGATGGTCCTGCGTTACTCTGGTGAGCCAGATCTGGAATAAAAATGTGCAATAGTACGATTTGTCACTTAGTTATTGATGGATCGCTAATAAAATAACTTATATCTTTTCAAATACCCTGTGCATGGCGAATTCGTAGTTTGCCATAATTTGAGTTGAATTCGCAGTCTTGTAATGGATGAGTATCAATGGTACTGACAAGTTAACTTCTTTACATCCACGAATCCTAGTTAAAAACTATATTCTATAACGCTGTCGCACATCTCCAAGACGAAAAGGCGTTGTCTCTAAATAATCGGTAATGCATCGCTGATACTAAGTGGCGACCAAGATTAAAGAGGTTGTATACCGCTGCATGTGCGCTTAAAAAACGTTGTGCTTGCTGTGTCGATTTGAATCGCCGCATGCCTCGTTCTCTCACGCGTGTCGGTGGATGTGAAACTTCGGCTCGGTTGTTCGCATATTGCGATGTATCATGAATAGCCTCTGGAATGAGCTCTCGGTGCGCGACGCCATAACTTCTCAACTTATCGGTCACGATCTTCCTCGGTTCATTGCCATGATTTCTTATCAGGCGTTTGAAAAAACGCTTGGCTGCCGCGCCATCTCGGCGCGATTGTAGAAATACATCAACTACTTCCCCATCTTGATCGACTGCGCGCCACAAATACTGTTGCTTTCCTTGAATCTTTACAAATATTTCATCCATATAAAACGTGTCGCCGAAACCCAGATGTCTTCGTTTCAATCGCCGGGCATAGTGAGGGCCGAACTTATTACACCATAAACGTACGGACTCATAGCTGACTTCAATGCCACGTTCCGCTAATAGATCTTCGATATCTCGATGACTCATATTGAATCGATAGTAGAGCCAGACGGCATATTGGATGATTTCAGCAGGAAATCGGTGGCGTTCATACAAGCTTGTTGATTTATTCATCCAGTAATTGTCGCCTAGATGCACTTAACTTGTCAGTACCTTAAAGCAAGCTAAGAGAGAGAGCGGAACTCTCCCCTAGCTCTAACCACAAACGATACGGAGGTATCAATCCTGGGTAAATCCACAGTACCACAATCTGCTTTTTTGAATGAATCTGATAAAGAATTTTTAGAATATTTGGTTGCAATAGGCAATGAGGAATCTACTGACTTAGATATGCAAGAAATGGACAAGAAATATCCAGGTCTCAAAAGGTTCCTAACTAGGATAAAGCCAATTGCAGTAAATCTATTAGATTCAATACTTATTGATCCTGATCGTACTGAAAAAATTAATCAAATGAACATTAGAGGTGAAATCTCGGATGAGCAACTCATAGAATCTACTCAAGC
>JAPUHH010000125.1 GCA_027297825.1 Gammaproteobacteria bacterium | reverse complement strand
GCGTGCTCGTAAAGCAGGTTTTTAATAACACCTCCTCGGCAAACTCGCCCGACGCTCTACATTCATTTTTTAGGTCGCACGGTGGTTGCAGCATGCAGCTCAACTGTATGCCCAGGTCATATATGTATTTGTTAAGTTGATTGAGTACGCGCCTAAAATTGATTTCTTTTTTAAGAATTTTGGCTTTAGTAGGCTGATTTTTAAATCCGACATTTCTGGCCAATTCATGCGGATCTGGTTATAAATGTTTGTGATAATGTGTGGCACGGGTCTTAAAGCCCAAACCCATCACCCACATCTCTGCAAGTAACTGCGTTAATACATTGGATTGATATTCAAGTTCTACCGGCTTATTGATTTCTGCATTTTGCTCCGAGGTATTAATAAGATCTGCTGCCAGTTTTGCTGCCCAATTTACCCTCACCTTCTGGACTAGGTGGAATATTAGGCGCTGACATTAGAAGGGTTACTTAAGTGATGATTTGACTGCACGGGAGGTGAGTGAACATTCAAAACTTTGAGTGCTTTTGTTGGCAACTTTCATTGTTACATATACCATAGATAATTAATGAATGGTCTGAAATCCGAAAGCCATTTTTTGCAGCAATCTCTTTCTGCTTAGCTTCAATTGATTCATCAACGAACTCAATAATTTTTCCGCATTTCACACAGATTAAGTGATCATGGTGCTTGCCTCGCTCCAATTCAAATAGGGCTTGACCCGTTTCAAAATGATGACGAATTACTAAACCAGCTCCTTCAAACTGGGTGAGCACTCTATAAATTGTTGCTAGCCCAATTTCCTCGCCGGAATTCAATAGCACTCTATAAATATCTTCTGCGCTTAGATGTTTTTTGTCAGAGCTTTCAAGAATCTCTAAGATTTTCATTCTGGGTAAAGTAATTTTTAACCCGGCGCGTTTAAGATCTTGATTTTTCACCGTATGCCTTATATTTTATTTGTCGTAAAAATTCTTTTTCTTGAAATATTTAAGGCTTCTAATTAAGCCTTTTGCTGCCTGTTCAAAAGTATCATCTAAGTTGGCAAAACAATAGCTACGCAACCATGTCTCTAAATCATCTACTGATTTCTTATTGATAACACTATAGGTGTTTTGTGAATGATAGTTATGTGACGATATATATCCAGACAGCCAGGTGAGATAGTAGGCTCGACCAACATTATCGGCATCGACAAAACTACGGCATGAATCTTTGCCAATTCCTGAAACCAGATAGCGCCCCCCCATATCTGCTGCTAATAGTTGACTATTAGCAATAAACACTAAAACCACGCTAACAAAACATTGCGTGGCTAAAGGTATAATGTGGGGTCGTTTATTCATGACGAAGTATCTTTTACGAGTTGAATGTTAGCTATTTGATGAAGAGAGTGTACCCAGGAAAAATAAAACCCGCCACACGGTGGGCGGGTTGATATATGCCTTTTTTAGCGTTTCAACTTTAGCGTTTATAAATTTTAAATTATGGCCCAACTAGAGGAGAAGGGGCTGCTAAATGTCTATATACGCCAGGCTGATGGCTGCAGAAGTATTATTATAGTTATTGCTCCTTCTGATCTCTCTTTCTATCGCCTCTCAACGTTTCAGAGATTTATGGAACCACCAGTCGCTAAATTACCACATGTTATACAATGAGGTACATTAAAAATGAGGTTAAATACCTTGATGTTAATAGGTTTTTATTGAATTAATATACAAACACCATGCTAATCATGCATTTATGATGCATATCTACATTTAATTTCTATAATACCTACATATACTATTGATATTTCGGTATAAACTATTGCATTCGTCAACATAAATATGCGGCCTAGGCCCATAGATTGACGCTTACGGTGAATGCGAACCTTTCAGCAATGACTCCCAAGGAATTACCGGCCCTGAAGCCCCTACTAGAATATTTCGATCGGCTGGGATTAGTTTTGTGAAATCTACAAGTGCTTTTGCCAATTGATCCAATCGCTCAAGAATATCTTCATTCACTAAGACGTTTTCTGCATAGTGATTACTATGTGCGTAGACCCCACCTGGCAATGCATGCGCATGAAAAAAACCGAGCAAAGGCTTAATCCCATGCTCAATAGCCAGGTAATGATGCTGTGTGGATCCGGTTACGACGATGCCTACTGGCTTACCCACAAGCACATTATTCGGGATGATATCAAAAACATTTTTCAAAATTCCGGTGTATGAACCACGGTAAACAGGAGTGCCAAAAATAATCGCATCGGCGTCCGTGATCTGGTCAATAACTTCTTTCGTATCTCCCCCATACAGTGCTGGATCCCTGCCATCGCAAAACTGCACATCTAAGTCACGAATATTAATGCTCCTAGCGTGGACGGTTTCGTCATAGGCTTTTGCAAAACTCAATGCTTTGTCTACGGCACTAAGTGTTCTTGAGCTAGATTTTTTAGCCGGACTTCCAGAAAGACCAAGTAATTTCATATCAATGCTTTGTGTTTTATCTGCTACGCAGATATTTGTTGAATTTAGATCGTATCTAGCTCTTTATTTCCAATGCGGGACAATGTTCTTCAGTTCAATGACGTGCCCCATTTTATCGCGCTTGGTTTTTAGATAGTTACGGCGGTATTCGCTATCCGTAGGCGAAATCATTGCGATTCGCCTAACTAGATTAATATCATAGGCTTTCATCCAATTACATTTTTCAGGATTATTGGTAATTAACTGCACATTTTTAATACTTAGTGCTCTCAATATGTGCGCTGCAACTGAAAAATCTCGCTGATCAGCCTCAAAGCCTAACTCAATGTTTGCCTGCACCGTGTCATAGCCTTTTTCTTGCAGTGCATAAGTTTTAAGTTTATTCACCAAACCAATACCACGACCCTCTTCGCGCATATAGAGAATCACACCGCAACTATTTTGTTGAACCATCTCCATGGCAATACGGATCTGTTCACCACAATCACAGCGCGCCGAACCAAATACATCGCCTGTTAAGCATTCCGAATGAATGCGAACCAACACATCGTCATCGGATTCCCATTCTCCATGTACTAATGCAAGGTGTTCTCTGCCTGTATAAATATCTTTGAACGCACTGAGCTCAAAATCGCCCCAACAAGTTGGTAGATCAACTGTTACTTCATGCTCTACTCTTGATTCATAACGCAATCGATATTTGATGAGGTCTTTTATGGTGAGTATTTTTAAATCATGTTGCTTAGCAAACTCAAACAAGTCAGGCAGTCTTGCCATGGTGCCATCATCTTTCATGATTTCGCAAAGCACTCCGGAAGGGCTTAATCCTGCTAATTCCATCAGGTCGACCGTAGCTTCCGTATGGCCATCTCGTCTAAACACACCACCCTTTGTTGCTCGTAGTGGAAATATATGTCCGGGTCGAACAAAGTCATTAGGGCCTGTGGCCGGATCTGCTAATGCCTTGATCGTTTTAAACCGATCAAATGCAGAAATGCCCGTAGTTGTCCCATGTTTGTAATCTACAGATACCGTAAATGGAGTTTGGTGTAAGGCATTATTTTCATCTGTCTCAACCATTAGATCTAAATCAAGCTTTCTTGAACGCTCTTCGGTAATGGCTGCGCAAATTAGTCCACGCCCGTACATTGCCATGAAATTGATCATTTCAGGTGTGCATTTATCCGCCGCTCCTATCAAATCTCCTTCGTTTTCACGCGATTCATCATCCACCACGACTACAAGCTTGCCCAGTTTTAAATCGCTCAAAACTTCGGTTACGGAATTGAAATTGAATTCGCCCATATCTAGATCAAATTGTCATGTAAGTAATTAATCAAATAGTAAGATACATACATATTTAATGCACGTTTCACCAAGATACTTAAGACGCTGGTAGAACCGCCAGTCCATTTACTTGGTGTTTGGTGCCGGGCCCGGACTCGATCCGGCACAGTATTTCTGCCGAGTGATTTTAAGTCTGATGCCCTACCCTTATTAATCAACTATTTATATAATTATATCAATTTCTTGCGCGTTGTTATTAATTATCATCTTTAATGATTAATTGGGCTTAGTTGCAGTCATTTACGCCAGAATTGTGCCACAAATTAATAAACATTAGCTATTAGTCTTATAGTAATAGAAGCTTTTAATGAATGTCCGCTTTCGGCCAATGCAGGCACTAACGCCGCAATGCTTGGTTAGCGCTGGCTGCATTAAAAACATCAATATCCCATTCCTTAGCCTCACTTTTATCCTCGTCATCACTATCTGAGAAATCGAAATTCTCTTCATCCAAATCGTCAAAATTAAAGTGACTCTGTTTTGCAGTCCGAGCGTAGCGCATTGTTAGCTGCTGCTATTCGACCTAGCTTAGTCTACAAGGTTTATTTATAAACATAGTTTTAGTATCAATGGTTTTGATAACCGTTGAGATCACTTGAATACATCTTGGTATTTTCCATTACGACTGGCTGCACGGGTAAATATACGTAAGAGTCTTATTATGCACAAAGCAAAAGCATGCTCAATTCTATAACGTAGATCTGACCCTTCTGTTGCTAAATCTTTGCGCTGTGCGCTCATCCACTAGCTATAAGTCAAGTTGTAGTGCTAACCCTGCAGTATTTAATTGCTTACTTTGATGCCCTAACTAAAGATTCGCTTTTTGATCCTGTTGCTGTTGGCAAACTCTTTGCGCGGAAGCACTCAATTAGTGGCTTATTTTTGCTAGTAGTAGCGCAGCTAGGCAAGCGTTAAGAGTATCTTTTTAAGCAATAAGCTGTTAGAGGTTACTGACAAAAAATAATGAATAGGAAATACATATGGATAGCACATTAAACCCCTTTCATAATCGATTTTCTAAACAAACAGGTGCTTTGGCCCTCATGTTGTGCCTGCTGCTGGTATTTAGCCAGAGTGCATTTTCCACGGGCGGTGGTCTGGTCACTGATGATGAGTCATCTTTGTACGCTGCACCCAAAAAAGAAACATATTCGCCCTATGCGCAGCGTGACTTCCCTGATCATCCACTCTGGGGTGATACGCATTTACATACGGCCATTTCATTTGATG
>JAPUHH010000124.1 GCA_027297825.1 Gammaproteobacteria bacterium | reverse complement strand
CCGACACCGCAATAAGGGCAAACAGACTCCACTTTACGATCTGGTTTCTGTAGACCCACTTCATTGCTAGGCATAAGCGCACCTGTAGGACAGGCTTGTACACATTCGCCGCAACCAACACAGGAACTGTCGCCCATGGGGTCATCAAGATCAAACACAATGGCAGAATGAGAGCCGCGATTTGCGAAACCAATGACATCATTATTTTGTTCTTCGCGACATGCGCGCACGCAACGTGTGCATTGAATGCAAGCGTCTAGATTAACGGCAATGGCTGGATGTGTAACATCATTTTGCGGTTGTGAGCGACACTCAAATCGTGGTAACCCAACATTCAATTTTTGTGACCATTGGTCAAGTTCACTATTTAAGGTGTATTCGCGCTCGGCAATATCGGATTGTAATAATTCCAACACCATTTTTTGAGAATGAACGACGCGATCATTTTGAGTGTTAACCACCATGCCTTGAGTGGGTGTGCGCGAGCAAGAAGGTTGTAGCACGCGTTCACCTTCGATTTCAACCATGCAAACTCGACAATTACCATCTGCGCGCATGCCTTCCATGTAGCAAAGATGCGGAATCTCGATGTCGTTGCGTTTTGCTGCTTCAATAATAGATTCAAACGGCGAGGCCGCAATGCTCTTGCCATTAATTTCGAATTCTATGCTTTGTTCTTCTTGATGAAGTTTTAGATTTGCTGCCATGGTGCTTAACTATTTTTGTCGTTTAATTCATGAGAGAAATGTTTGATAACACTTTCCATTGGATTGGGTGCGGCTTGCCCGAGACCGCAAATGGAAGCGTCACGCATGACTCCAGTAAGGTCTTGTAATAGGGGAATATCCCAGGTTTTTTCTTCCATTAAGTCTACAGCTTTTGCAGTGCCTACACGACATGGTGTGCACTG
Organism: Gammaproteobacteria bacterium; assembly: GCA_027297825.1. Taxonomy (GTDB): domain Bacteria; phylum Pseudomonadota; class Gammaproteobacteria; order UBA4575; family UBA4575; genus JAPUHH01. The sequence goes on along the minus strand of JAPUHH010000124.1, from coordinate 2,617 downwards.
TCCGCAAGATTCGTGTTCGAAAAAACGCATTGCGTTGGTGGCCGCAACACGCGCACTGTCTTTGTCCGACAGCACAATGATTGCAGCGGACCCAATAAAACAATCGTATTCATCTAAAGTATCAAAATCTAAAGGGATATCGCCCATGGATGCGGGCAAAATACCACCAGATGCTCCGCCGGGAAAGTAGCCATAGAACGTATGTCCATCTAGCATCCCACCACAATGTTCTTCGATAAGTTCGTTGATGGTAATACCAGCATCGGTTATATGTACGCCAGGTTTTTTAACGCGGCCACTAACGGAAAATGAACGCATACCACGGCGATCATTGCGACCCTGTAAGCCAAACCATGGCGCACCTTTTTCGAGGATGTCGCGTACCCAAAATAGCGTTTCTAAATTATGTTCAAGAGTAGGCCGTCCAAATAAGCCGACTTGGGCTAGGTAAGGTGGACGTAGCCGCGGCATGCCGCGTTTACCTTCAATGGATTCGATCATGGCAGACTCTTCGCCGCAAATATAAGCACCGGCTCCACGTCGTAATTCAATATGCGGTAATTTAAAGGGAGGATCTTTTTTTAGTTGATCTAATTCATGCTGTAATATTTCATAACAACCCGCATATTCATCACGTAGATAAATATAAATTTCGTCTATCTCTACTACATGGGCTGCAATTAGTGCGCCTTCTAAAAAACGATGCGGGTCTTTTTCTAAAAAGTGGCGATCTTTAAATGTTCCGGGTTCGCCTTCGTCAATATTAACGGCTAATACACGCGGACCAGGTTGTTGTCGCACGATTTCCCATTTTTTACCCGCAGGAAAACCTGCGCCACCTAAGCCGCGCAAACCAGAGTCTTTCATGATCTCAATAATGGTTTCGGTTGAGTTGGTGCTATCAAAATAACGGTTTACTAATTGGTAGCCGCCGCTATTTATATAATTGTTATAAGTAATATAGTCAGAAACGGGGGCATCCGTATTACCGGCTTCAACTACATTACGCACCGTCTCTAATTTGGCGTGGTTGATTGGGTTTTTTCCAACTACTGCTATAGGAGCTTCTGCGCAGCGGCCCACACAAGGAACACGCTGAACGCGTACCGGTTGGTCACTGTAGAAATTTTGTAATTCGTTGACTAAATTTTCTGCACCAAACATCTCACAAGTGATGGAATCGCATACGCGCACGGTCAAAGCAGGTGGTGCAGTGTCATTTTCTTTTACAACATCGAAATGGTGATAAAAAGTTGCGACCTCGTAAACTTCGGTGGGGGCTAACTTAAGTTCATGTGCAAGTGCCACCATATGTTTGGCTGAAATATGCTGATATTTATCTTGTATTAGATGAAGGTACTCGATCATCAGGTCTTTGCGTAAAGGCAAAGTCCTGATGATCGATTGAATCTCTTGCAGGGCAGAAGGATCAACCTGTCTACCACGCTGTTGGCCACGCAGCTTTTTCCTTTGTGATTTAACTCCTGTAGTCATAACATCAATGCATTACAATTGGTAATACTTTGCTCCTTTTGCAATTAAGTGGTCTAGAATGAGGGCAGGTATCTTACAGCAACCATATATTGGAGAGTGTGATCATGTCAAAATGGCGCGAAATTAAATCTGAGATGGCCTACTCAGAAGAGCAAATCAAAGAACGCTTAGCAGATGAACTGCCAGCTTGGTTTTATGAAAATGGCTGGATTCGTCGAAAATACAAAACTCATAGCTGGAAAGGCACGCTGATGGTGGTGAATACCATTGGTCATCTCGCGGAAGCCGCATTCCACCACCCAGATTTAACTGTTTCTTACGCTTTTGTGATTTGTAAATTGATTAACCATGCAGCCAAAGGGGTTACGAATAAAGATTTCGAATTAGCTAAGAAAATTGAAGAGGTTGTGATGTGGCAACCGGGTAAGGAAGAAGGGGACCTTGAGGGGACACCTAGTGATGCACGATTTGCATATCTTCAATATAAGTAATTATTCACCTGTTGTCTGAAGCGTGCCTTGAGTGGAAATCTTTGATTAATTTAGCTTTTGACTAACTAGTTACTTTAAGCAATAACTTTTCTATGTGCTCAGTAATAGCTTGTGGAGGCAGCCCATAAGGAATGATATTGGTTACGTCACCTTGTGTATTAATAATGTATAAATTCGAGGTGTGGTCTACAGTATATGAGTTGCTTGATATATCTCCTTCATATGAATAAAACCCGCTGTATTGCTTGACAACCTTAGATATCTCTTCGCTATTACCTGTTAAGCCAATGATATTACGATTAAAATACTCTAAATATGATTTTAATATTGCGGGTGTATCACGTTTTGGATCGACCGTAATGAAGATCGGCTGTACCTGCAGGGCTTGATCCCCAAGCTGGCTGAGTACGGTTTGTACCGTGCTTAAGGTGGTTGGGCATACATCTGGACAATGCGTGAAACCAAAAAATAGCATTACCACCTTGCCTCGAGAGTCAGCCAAGGAATAGGAGCTATTTAGATAAGAGGTAAGCTCAAAGTCTCCACCTACCGTTTTTTCTTCCGCATAGCTATTTACAGCAAATAAGCTAAGAAAAATTAATGCAATTAGGGGGCGAGATAGTTTACGCATA
>JAPUHH010000123.1 GCA_027297825.1 Gammaproteobacteria bacterium | reverse complement strand
TCACTTCCCAGACCGCTTCCCTAGCATGGTAGATAAGCTGCATTAAAAACTTGTTTTGGCTAGCTCAAAAATTCCATTTTATAGAGAATAGCAACAATTAGCCGCATAATAGCTCAAGATAGCTACATAAACTCAGCAATCACCGGCGCATGATCTGACGGTCGCTCATTGCGACGAGGCTCTTTATCGATACTGCTAAAACTGCAAGTTGCTTCTAGCGGCATACTAGCCAAAATTAAATCAATGCGTAGACCCCTATTGCGCCTAAAGCCCGCTGCCCGATAATCCCACCAACTAAAGCTATTCTCTTCTTGCTCAAATAACCTAAAGGTATCGACAAAGCCTAAATCGAGCATAGCCTGTAAAGCCTTACGCTCTTTGTTACTGCATAAAATTTTTTCCTGCCACGCTGCGGGGTCGTGTACATCTTGATCTTCAGGCGCGATATTAAAATCACCCAGCACGATATAATTTGCGTACTTTTCCAGGTCTTTTTTTATGAAGGCAGTTACTTTATTAAACCAGTCGAGCTTATATGCATATTTTTCAGAACCTACTTCTGATCCATTAACCACATATAAATTTAGGATGCGTACATCTTCAACCGTAGCAGCTAAAATACGCCGCTGAGGATCATCTAGTCCTTTGATATCTTTGACAATATCCGTACTTGTCGTTTTTGATAATACGGCCACACCATTATAAGTTTTTTGACCTGAAAATTGGACTTCATAGCCGGCTTGATTAATTTCAGCGAGCGGAAAATCATCATCCACTAATTTCGTTTCCTGCAAGGCCAGCACATCCACAGAATTGTCTTTAAGCCAATCCAACACTTGTGGAAGACGCACACGCAATGAATTTACATTCCAAGAAGCAATTTTCATTTACGCACTAATCCAATTGAAATCCATGTAGGCAGGCGGTTTCGCATTCGCTGAGAAGAAAAGTTAATCCCAAATAAATAACTACTCACCGCTATCATCGCCGCAATGCCACCTAACCAAAGCTTATAGTTTGAAACAGGACTATCCGCTCCTACGGTCTCGTTTGAGTTGTTTACTACCAACGGAGTTTGGATTTGTTGCTGCAGTTGTTTGTTTTGCTCACTCACAGAGTAATAAAATAGTTTTGCGGGGGGTCGTCTTCAGCTAAAAATGCGGATTTTACCCAGACCGTTGTGCCATCATAAATTCGCACTTGAGTAAACTCTCCTTGGCTTTCTAACACCTCTACAGCGTCGCCACTTTTTATCGACTCAGTCACTTCGCTAGCGTCATTAGATTGTGAATATAGACGCAGCAACAAAGAGTCTGTTACATAAGCGGTTTGTTCAGCAAGTAGTGGCCCACCAAATCTCGCGAAAAAGAACACTGCGAACGCTGACACAACCTTTTTCATAACGCAGCATTATGCCTTAACTAGATTGATGAATTAATATTATTTTATGGATTAAATGTAAGCAACCAATTTGAAAAATATTCCAACAATTAAAACAATAAATGCAGTTGCTAATACATATGAAAATATACGGCTATTGCGTGCTAGGTGTGATTCCGATTTTGCAGACAACAAAAATGGTTGCTGCAATTTAGATTCTGGTTTTCTTAGTAAATGTGTGGACTTTGGTAATGGATTACTTAACTGCTTTTGTAAAGCGGCATGATGGGCGTCTTTTCTGGCTACCTCCCACTCTTCCTGGTCAATGGTCCCATCTTGATTGGCATCATATTCAGCTAATTTATTCTTATCGCGTTTAAGCTTATTCAAGAAATCATGCACAGACTGATCAACTTCTTTACGATAATCCACGACTACGGATTTGAATTCACCAATAGCATATAGAGATTCGTCTATCGTTAATCGCAATTCTGTATAGCGATAGCGCGCGCAGGTGCGTGCCAGGATTTTACTCAACACCCTAATCCTTGGGTAAACATTGAAAGTGTCCAGTGATCTTGTAGCTCTTGTCCCGTACCATGTCTCGCTAATACTAGGGGTTACTTCTGCATCATCTGGGTCGATTACACATGTGCCCGTATCATCCTCAAGTAAAAACAAATGGTCACTAACGCCGTGCTCAAGCCGACGCCATTTTTGATTACGCTGCTGGCTACGTTCTAAGTACTAAACATCGATGTTGTTGGCCGCTAATGCATATTTTTCAATGAATTCACGACGCGGCTCAACTTGATCACCCATCAACGTAGTAAACACCTCATCCGCTGCAACAGCATCTTCAATTTTCACTTGCACCAATCGGCGTGAATCAGGGTCCATGGTGGTGTCCCAAAGTTGTTCGGGATTCATTTCTCCTAAGCCTTTATAACGCTGAATCGTCTGCCCACGTTTGGCCTCTTCTTTTAACCAAGCCATAATTTCAATAAAGTCCTGCGACTCAAGCTTACGTTCGCCGCGCTGAATGTATGCGCCTTTCTCTAGCAAGCCTTGAATTTGCATAGCAAAATCACGCATCAAATTAAAATCAGCAGAAGTGAAAAAATCTTTTCTAAACACATCGTCTTTATCCAGACCATGCACCCACTTCACCATCGTAAGTTGTTCAAATTCAACTTCCCTGTCGGCATTGACCGTATATTGCGTACCCACGATTTGGTGCTGGTTTAGTAGATTCGCAATGTCTTCAAACCATTTGCTTAAGGCCTGTTGCGCAGCTTTATCCTCTAGAGAATCAACCTCAGGTGCTGGTGTGCGTAGCATCTCCAGCAATACGTCGTATTCATGGAAACGACTCAACCGTTGCAGGGTAGACATCACTACGAAATGAGCTTGACTTAATGCTTCTAGGGCGCTATCCGTAATTGCGGGCGCCTTGGCATTAACATGCAATTTAGCGCCCTCTAAGGCCTGTTGTAATAAATGTGCATTTAGCTCTGCATCATCTTTTACGTACTGTTCTTGCTTGCCTTTTTTAATTTTGTATAACGGAGGCTGGCCAATATAAATATGCCCGCGCTCAACGAGCTCTAGCATTTGTCGATAAAAAAATGTCAGCAGTAAAGTACGAATATGCGAGCCGTCGACGTCTGCATCCGTCATGATAATAATTCGATGATAGCGAAGCTTGTCGGGATTAAACTCTTCTTTACCAATGCCACAACCAAGAGCGGTAATCAGTGTGCCCACCTCAATGGAGGACAACATTTTTTCAAAGCGCGCTTTTTCTACGTTTAATATTTTGCCTTTTAATGGAAGAATGGCTTGAGTGTGTCGATCACGTCCCTGTTTAGCAGAGCCGCCAGCAGAATCACCCTCCACCAAAAACAATTCGCACAGCGACGGATCTTTTTCTTGGCAATCTGCTAATTTGCCGGGTAACCCCGCGACATCTAATGCGCCTTTACGCCGCGTCATTTCCCGCGCTTTACGTGCTGCTTCGCGCGCGCGCGCCGCATCTACAACTTTGCCAACAATTGCCTTAGCTTCGCCAGGATTTTCTAGCATAAAATCTTGCAAGGCTTCCGACACCGTAGATTCAACAATGCCTTTTATTTCGGATGAAACCAGCTTGTCTTTAGTCTGTGAAGAATATTTTGGATCCGGAACCTTTATGGATAACACGGCGGTAAGGCCTTCGCGCACATCATCACCGGTCATGGTAATTTTATATTTTTTGGTAATACCCTGCTTTTCCATATATTGATTTATCGAGCGAGTAAGAGCACCGCGTAAACCTGCAAGATGAGTGCCGCCATCACCTTGCGGGATATTATTGGTAAAACAAAATATGTTTTCCTGATAGGAGTCATTCCACTGTAGCGCAATCTCTACACCCGTATCTTGGCGTTCAGTATCTACATAAATAACGGTTTCGTGTAGCGGTGTTTTCTTTTTATTGAGGTGTTCTACAAACGCCCGTATACCACCATCATATTGAAATATATCACTTTTTGCAGAACGCTCATCGCTTAATGCAATGCATACACCGGAGTTTAAAAACGATAACTCGCGCAGTCTTTTCGCCAAGATATCATAATGAAATTCTGTGTCGCCAAATATATCAGGGCTTGGTGTAAAGCGAATACCCGTTCCTGTTTTTTCGGTTTCAGCTATTTGTTTCATCGAGTACTTAGGTTCCCCAAGACTATATTCTTGTTTGTGGGAATAACCGCCACGATTTACTGTGAGAATTAATTCCGAAGATAAAGCATTTACCACCGACACGCCTACGCCGTGCAAACCACCCGAAACTTTATAGGAGTTATCATCAAATTTACCGCCGGCATGCAGAACCGTCATAATCACTTCGGCAGCAGAACGGTTTTCTTCCTCATGCATATCGACCGGAATGCCGCGACCGTTATCAGTTACCGCAACCGAGCCATCCGTGTGAATAATGACCCGAATCTCAGAACAGTGTCCTGCTAATGCTTCATCAATGGAGTTATCCACGACCTCAAACACCATATGGTGCAAGCCAGTACCATCGTCGGTATCGCCAATGTACATACCGGGTCGTTTACGTACTGCCTCAAGGCCTTTTAATACTTTAATGCTAGAGGAATCGTAAGACATGAAAAATCCGTAATCGTTGAATAACCGCTAATTGTAGCAGTACTTTAGGCTAAGAGCTTGCACGTTCCTTGTTTCACGTGGAACACTCTGGTTTCGTTCCAACCACCCAAATCGACCTGCTCGGGCTCTATTGCGCTGATAAATACCTGGCTCTTAAGCGCCTGCAAAGCACCCATTAATGCCTGAGAATGCTCCTGGTCTAACTCAGCCCGAATATCATCTAATAACACCACGCATTTTCGATTACTGCGTTGCTGCGCATGTTTGATCTGTGCAAGCAATAAGCTGGCCACAATCAGCTTTTGTTGTCCTCGTGATGCCGCTGAGGATGCATCTTGATCATTTAAGGAGATTTTAATGTCCGCCCGATGCGGCCCACGGCGGGTAGATTTATTTAGTAGCTCCTGCGGGCGTATCTGTTCTAGTGCTTCTTCCAATGACAGTGTATTTGGCCAGCCTTTTTTATAGGCTAGTGACAAAGTGCATTCTGGTAGCAATTGTCGGCTATATTCTTCGAAAATCGGTTTAATTTGCCTAAAAATCTCCGATCTTGCTCGATCTACGTTTTCTCCAATTAAGCATAACTCTTGGGTCCATCCTGCAATCTCCTTATTTTTATTGGTACCATGCTTTAATACGTGATTCCGCTGACGCAGGCACTTATTATAATCCCGCCATTCCTGTAAAAATTCAGGTTTCACGTGAAACGCGGACCAATC
>JAPUHH010000122.1 GCA_027297825.1 Gammaproteobacteria bacterium | reverse complement strand
AGCAAGGTTACCAGTCAGAAACAATGGCATGGCGTAACAGCTACCTGCAAGGTGCTAATGAGTTGCGCACTAGCAAACCTAAGCCACCTCTCGCCATGAACTCTACGGACATCTTGGCAATAGCGCCAACCGAAAGTATTTTTGACATGATGGCTGTTCGTTTAAATGGGCCTAAAGCTGTCAAGGCGGGCCTCAATCTTTCATTCAACACAGTTCACAAAGATGTTAAACAGTATTTCTATACTGAAATTTCAAATGGCAACATGGTTACGGTAAAGACTGAACAACCGGTAAAAACAGCTGGATCGACTCTTTACATTAAGAAAGCGGATCTTGCAGATATATTAATTGGTAAAACTAAGGCCGCTGAGTTGTTCGCGACAGGCCGGGCAAGTATTAAAGGCAATCAGAATCTCTTACAGGAAATTCTACCTAACCTGGATGATTTTGACCCTGCGTTTGAAATTCTGCCGCTACTTAAGAAATAATTAGGTAAAGGCGCAAATCGATTACGGGTTGGGATTCTGCCTGAAGGCAAGGTGCCAATTCGAGAAGGCACTAAGCTATTAGATAATAAAGGACAATTTATTGGTAATGTTACCAGTGGTGGATACAGCCCTGTATTACGGCGACCCATCGCGATGGGTTATGTTACGTCAAGTTTAGCAATACCGGATATGCGTATTTGTGTGCGAGTGCGTAACAAGCTTATGTCCATAACTATCGTTAAATTACCTTTTGTACCACCACGTCACTATAAGCGTAGCTGAAAATATTTTTGAATGTTGTTAGTCATAGTTAATACTTAACTTTTTCAGACATAATTAAGGGATATTCTAAAATGAATGAAATCAAGTTTACTCAAGAACATGAATGGATTTTAATAGAAGAAAAAGCTATTGGTGTCGTTGGCATTACTGATTACGCTCAACAACAACTCGGAGATATTGTATTTGTCGAACTCCCAGAGGTGGGAAAAGAAATAAATCAAGGAGATGATGTAGCCGTGATCGAGTCCGTAAAAGCTGCTAGTGAACTCAATACTCCCATTAGTGGCGAAATAATAGAAATAAATCAAGTACTCAACGATGCTCCAGAAACCATCAATAATGATCCGATGGGCACAGGTTGGATTATGAAGATTAAAATTGCTGATTCATCAGAACTAGAAGGCTTAATGGATGAACAAGCTTATAAAAACTTCTTAGTTGAGTAGATTAAATTAATTTCGCTTTTACCACATACCTCAAAGGGCCACCTGTAAGGTTTTTTTATGAAGCAAAATGTGTATTTTGATGTCCTACAATGACAGTATCCCCGTCTCGACCTGGCAATGGCGTAAGTGCGTGAGCAAAACAAGAAAAAAGAAACGCATTTGGGGATTGGTCTATATATTGCACGCGTGATAGCGGAATTTCATCAAGGGCATATTGCGGTTGAGAATAATGTGGATCACTCTGGGATAATTGCAATCGTATGGCTATCACTTATTCCGCACACTATGCCTAAATGATCATGCGTATTAGTATCATCATAGTTTTGTTGTGTGTTTACATGCTTGGTTGTGTCTCAGTTGCTGAGCCTAATCAGAGTGAGGGTGAAATAGTCCATGTTGTTTTGATTTGGCTGCATGAAAGTGGAAATGAAGAGCAGGTCAATCAAGTCATAAGTATCTCGCGTGAATTAATTGATATACCTGAAGTGCAAGAAATTCGTGTAGGCAGATCCATACCTAGTCATAGAGCCATTGTCGATGACAGTTTTGATGTGGGCCTATATATTATTTTTAGCAGCCATGAGGAGTTGCAGCGCTATCTAGTACATCCAAAACACCAAGAAGCCGTTCAAACAGTGTTGCAGCCATTGGCTAAAAAACTAGTTGTTTATGATTTCAGTGTAGCGAATTAGCTAGTCATAATTTGATTTGCTTAGTAAAAAACATACTTAAATGGTCTTGTTTAGTGCAGGAGTGCACTAACAAGGTGCATGGTGTGTGTGATTCCCTCTATTTACTATTGTCTAGAGCTAATAAATAACTTATAAGTCTATGAATATACTGGAAATTATGTAATTTAATCAATATTGGCATGCATGATGCATCGTCTTAGTGCAACTGCACAACTATGTGTATACGAGTACTCACAAGACGATAACTAAGTGATGTTAATTATCCGATTGTCTTGAGTAAGTTTATTAAATCGGAAATATCAGGAGTCGAAAATGAGGCTAAGTAAATCAATTATAAAAATTGCTTTTATAGCGCTAATTTTTCTTTTAGTGCCGCAACTGGGCATTGCTAAAGATAAAATTAAAGTGGGCGTGTTGCATTCATTGTCTGGAACCATGGCAATTAGTGAAACAACACTTAAAGATACTGTGCTTATGATGGTAGACGAACAAAATAAAGCAGGCGGTTTATTGGGTAAAGAGTTAGAAGCGGTTGTGGTTGATCCGGCATCGGACTGGCCTTTGTTCGCAGAAAAGATGCGTGAATTAATCGAAGTGCATAAAGTCGATGTGATATTTGGCTGTTGGACTTCCGTATCACGAAAGTCAGTATTGCCGGTTGTAGAAGAGCTTAATGGGTTGCTTTTTTACCCTGTTCAATATGAAGGTGAAGAATCATCTAAAAATGTTTTTTTCACTGGTGCAGCACCTAATCAGCAAGCTATCCCGGCTGTTGACTACTTAATGAATGATTTTGGTGCAAAACGTTGGGTATTAGTAGGAACGGATTACGTATATCCACGTACTACAAATAAGATTCTTGAATCTTATTTGAAGCAAAAAGGTGTTGCGGAAGAAGATATCATGATTAATTACACGCCTTTCGGACATTCTGATTGGCAGACAATCGTTTCAGACATTAAAGCCTTTGGTTCGGCTGGCAAGAAGACTGCGGTGGTATCTACCATTAATGGCGACGCAAACGTTCCTTTTTATAAAGAACTAGGTAACCAAGGCCTGTCTGCTGAAGACATTCCGGTACTTGCATTCTCTGTTGGGGAAGAAGAGTTATCTGGTATCGATACCGGACCTCTAGTAGGACACCTTGCAGCATGGAATTATTTCATGAGTGCAGAATCCGAAGAGAATGATAAATTTATTGAAACATGGCAAGGGTTCATTAAGGATGATGAAAGAGTCACTAATGATCCTATGGAGGCCACTTACATTGGCTTCAAAATGTGGGCTCAAGCAGTTGAGAAGGCAGGAACTACCGAAGTGGATGCAGTTCGGCCCGAAATGTATGGTCTCGAAGTACCTAACCTTGTTGGCGGCACTGCGGTGATGAATACCAATCACCATTTGTCTAAGCCGGTTTTGATTGGCGAAATCCAAGACGACGGACAATTTGAAATCGTATGGGCCACCGATGGTGAAGTGAAAGGCGACGCATGGACAGATTGGTTGCCAGAAAGTAAGGTGATCATCGCGAATTGGACTGCACCAATTAATTGTGGCAATTTCAATACAGAGACTAAAAAGTGTTCAGGACAGAATTTCTGATTGTCCGATCCCATTAAAATAGTTACATTAGCTATTATCCTATAAATGCTAACCACTCTTA
>JAPUHH010000121.1 GCA_027297825.1 Gammaproteobacteria bacterium | reverse complement strand
TATCAGTGAGCACCTTATTGATGTGCGTATGGACATCCTTAGGCCTAATGAATTTGGTATTCTGTTAGGCATAGACCTAGCGAATTATTTAGGTGTAGAAATAGGCGAGAAAATCACGGTAATTACTCCAGAAGCCACTGTGACCCCGGCGGGAATACTACCAAGGTTTAAGCGTTTTACCGTGGCAGGGGTTTTTTCAGTAGGCATGCCACAATATGATCGGAATACGGCTGCCATCCATATCGAAGATGCAAAACGTCTTTTTCGTTTAGGTGATTCGGTCACCGGGTTGCGTCTCAAACTTGAAGACTTATTTGATGTGGAAAATATTACTCAAGATCTTCGTAAAGAACTTGGCGGTAATTATTGGGTAACGAATTGGACACATCATAATCGAAATTTTTTCCGAGCTTTGAAAATGGAAAAAACCATGATGTTTATCATAATGTTTTTAATTGTCTTAGTGGCTGCGTTTAATATTGTTTCCATGTTAGTGATGGTGGTTACTGAGAAGCAAAGTGATATTGCAATCCTGCGCACCCTTGGCGTAACACCGAAAAACATTATGGGAATATTTATTGTGCAAGGCACTATTATTGGATTAGTAGGCACCTTATTAGGTGCAATGGGTGGAATTCTATTGGGTTCAAATGTAGGTAATATTGTCGGTGGCATCGAAAACCTTTTTGGGATTCAATTTTTATCTTCTGACGTTTATCCAATTAGTGATTTTCCATCTCATATAATCTCTAGTGATGTAATTACGGTTTGCTTAATGGCCTTTATTTTTACGGTCCTGGCAACTATTTACCCTGCCTGGAAAGCTTCGCGCACAGAGCCTGCAGAAGCCCTAAGATATGAATGATTCCTTAATGAGCAATATAAGATGACTGAAGTACTGCGCTGTCAAAATCTGTCTAAAGTGTACGAAAGCGGGCCGATAAGTGTAGAAGTACTTCAGTGTGTAAACTTTAGTATAGATGCTGGTTGTAAAGTTGCCATAGTAGGAGCTTCTGGTAGCGGTAAAAGTACTTTAATGCATTTATTAGGTGGCTTGGATGTACCTAATACTGGAACGGTACAAGTGTGTGGTGAGGATATGTCTAAACTTTCGGATGCAGGTCGTGGGAGATTGCGGAATCAATCTTTAGGTTTTATTTATCAATTCCATCATCTATTGCCAGAATTTACTGCTTTAGAAAATGTTGCCATGCCGTTGTTTTTGCGTGGTGGATCAATTCAACAAGCTACGGAACAAGCCCAAGAATATTTATCCAAAGTTGGTTTGGCTGACCGAGTTCAACATAAACCTACAGAGCTTTCGGGTGGAGAGAGGCAGCGCGTGGCAATTGCCAGAGCATTGGTGACCAAGCCGAAAGTTATTCTTGCAGATGAGCCGACAGGCAATCTCGATCGTAAGAACGCTCTTCAAGTGCAACAGCTGATGTTAGAGCTTAATGAAGAATTAGGCACCGCAGTAATCATTGTTACTCACGATCATGCAATTGCAGATAGCATGAGCAAAACGTATGTGTTGGATGACGGAAATTTATCAGAGCAATAATACCCAGTTGTATACTTCCGTTTAGAAATCTCAGAGTTTTACAATGAATGACTGCATTCGACCGTTCCGATCGTGGCAGCTTTATATTTTTAGTTGTGAGCCTAAATAAAATCCATATGCCAAAATAGCGGGCGCTTGAAAAGCAAGTAGGCTTGATTCATAGACTAGATGATTCATATCTTGCTGGTTAAATTTTTCTTGAGTACTTTTCCCAACCAATGCGGCAAACATTTTCGCTATTTTGTGCGTAGCAATGGACAGAATAATAAGTACTAGCAAGATCCATATATTAGGTAGCAACTTTATCGTTATCTCTGTTAATTCTCGTGTAGCCCAATTAAATAATAGTGCGGTAGCTAATATAGACTGAATAGGAATTACCAGTGCGGGAATGACCCCAACTATTGGGATAAATGGAATGACAAGGCTGGTTAGGAATAACCAGTTAATTAGCGAATGGATTCTTCTTATGTGGTCAAGCAGTACATTGCTTAGGTACGGTAGGTGCTCAATGCCATATAAAGCGGGGTAGGCTGCGAGGATAAATAATAAGATCAATAATACTCGTACAATTGGTAATCCCACATGGGAATAATGCCATTCAAGTATTACATACTCTCCGAGTTTTTCTCTTAGCTTTTCTAAATAATAGATAAGTGGAATAGCGATAACTACTTCAATTGCTAGAGCAAGTAAAATACGAGACATTGTCAGGTGAAGCTTGTTTTAGTGCTTATTTTGTAGATTGCGACGTTTGCGTAATTTTCTATTTTTCCAGAACGACACAACATAAATACGCCAGATTACTCTAGCTGCGATGTAGCCTAATACGGCAGATAAGGAGGCCATAAACAAACAACCTGCTAGAAACGGGCGCCAGCGATCATGCAATTCTGTAAACATCCAATTAAGACTGAGTTCAAAATCAAAAGGTCCTAAGTGAACATCGGTAAGCCATGCACCTACTTTATATGCAAGGAAAAATAGTGGTGGCATGGTAATGGGATTGGTGACCCAGACCAGTGCAACGGCTATAGGTAAGTTGCATCGAAAAATAATTGCCAGACCACCTGCGAGTAACATCTGGAATGGAATTGGAATAAAGGCACTAAACAGTCCTAATGCGCATGCGCCCGCTACGGATCTTCTGTTCATGTGCCACAAATTATCATCATGAAGAAGAGCACCAAAAATACTAAAAGATTTATCGCCTCGAATGTTATAATTGGAAAAGAACTTATTTAGAAATCTGCGTGGCATTGGTTTTGATGATTAAGTTTGCATTAGCCTTTCTCTTAGGTATTGTCATTCTAACAAGGTTTGAGTCCTTGCCGCACTGGCATTGGGTATTCGCATTGCTACCAGTAATCCTAGTGGGTATGAAATTCCCACGAGGTATTTTATTTGTGGGCCTAGCTTTAGGTTTTTTTATGGGCACTGGGTCATGCTTATTTAAAATTGTACCCAGCACTTGACAAATCTTTAGAAGGAATCGATTTAGAAGTAACTGGGCAAATCGTATCTATTCCTTCAATTCAAGCTCGTAGTACACGCTTTGATTTTTTAATTCATGAGGCTAGTAGAACGAATGGCAGCGAACTAATCATTGTTCCAAAAAAAGTCCGTCTGAACTGGTATGGCAAAGTTCCGGAGTTACAGCTGGGTGAATCCTGGCAACTGCGTGTGCGTCTCAAACGCCCATGGGGGTTTGCAAATCCAGGCAGTTTTGATTACGAAAAATGGCTGTTTGAGCATGAGATAAGAGCAACGGGCTATGTTAGAGGCAAGGGCGTTGCCAAACGTCTAGATGTAACGGGGTTCCGTCAACCATCGCATTTTATACGCGCCTGGTTGAATCAACAATTGCAGCAGGCATCTTCGGGTAAAAACACTAGTGTAATTAAAGCGCTTGCATTGGGGGAAAAAAGTGACATGAGCCCTCAGCGTTGGAAAGTGCTTACAGAAACCGGAACTAATCATTTATTAGCTATTTCTGGACTGCATGTAGGACTCGTTTCTGGTTTTATTTATTTTCTTTTATTGCAGGTTTGGAAATTAAGCGAGGCATTGTGTTTGCGCATCGCGGCTCAACGAGTGGCAGCCATAGGCGCTATATTTGCAAAGTGTCTTATATGCCTTGCTCGCAGGCTTCTCGATACCCACACAGCGGGCTATGCTTATGGCAACCGTCGTATTTATGGCGGTATATTTCTGTAAATCGCTGCGGCCTTGGAGCATATTATCGATTGCGCTGTTTTGTGTCTTGGATTGGGATCCTTTCTCTGTGCTAGCAATTGGGTTCTGGCTATCCTTTTTAGCCGTTGCGCTGATCATTTTTACAATCTCTGGCAAACAGAATAATCAATCTAGGCTGTTGAGGTTAGTGCGAGTGCAGTGGGTTTTAGCACTGGGATTGCTACCTGTGACATTGATATATTTCCAGCAAGCGGCTTGGGTCTCGCCGCTGGCTAATTTTTTTGCTGTGCCTTGGGTTAGTTTTGTAGTGGTGCCATTGGTGTTGTTGGGTTCAGGATTGCTCGTGATAAGTGAGGTTCTTGGCGCTTGGGTGTTGCAAGGTGCCAGTTATTCTATTGATGTATTTTGGTGGGTTCTCAACTACTTACATAACATTCCTTATGCTAAATGGTCGCATTCTACACCTAACTGGGCATTGCTGCCCGCCGCACTTGGAGTTGTGTTGCTGCTTGCACCTAAAGGTTGGCCATCAAAGCAAATAAGTCTGGTATTACTCAGCCCACTATTGTTTGCTCAGCAAATATCGCCTACAGATGGTGCACTTAAGCTTAGTATTTTAGATGTTGGCCAGGGATTGGCAACGGTTTTAGAAACAGAACGCCATGTGTTGGTCTACGACACGGGGCCTAATTACAGTGAAAGCTTTAATGCTGGTGAGGCCGTTATCGTGCCTTACTTGCGTGATAGAGGTATCGATAAGGTGGATATGTTAATCGTTAGTCATACCGATAAAGATCATGCCGGTGGCTTAGAGAGCGTGCTAACACAGTTGCAAGTGGATCGTTTGGTGACGAGCACACCGCAAAGATTTCAGCATGATGATGCGAGCCTATGTAGACAAGGTGTGATCTGGAAATGGGATGGAGTGCATTTTGAGTTTTTGCATCCCAACGATAATATTCATAAGCTTTCGCAAAATAATCGCTCTTGTGTGTTACTAATTAAGCATTCCGCAGGCAGTATTCTGATAACTGGTGATATTGAGCGCCCCATCGAGCGAAATTTGATAGAAAAGCACAGAAATTTGCTTGATACTGATGTTTTAGTCGTTCCACATCACGGAAGCAATTCGTCTTCAACAAAAGCATTTATTCAAGCCACTTCGCCGCAATATGCCGTGTTCGCAACTGGCTATCGAAATTCGTATAGGTTTCCAAATGCAAAAGTGGTTTCGCGTTTTGAAGAATTTGGTACGGAATTAGTAAATACAGCTTCACAGGGTATGATTACATTCGAATTTTCCAATCAGCATGGGCTGCAGCTGCATCCAGGATATCGTGATCAGCGTAACAGGTTTTGGCATTCTCGATTTTAGAGAGAAGGCAAGGAAATACATGAAGGAGTATTGTTAAGTGTATGAAATCGTAAAAGCAGGTGGGTGGCTGATGTTGCCGATCATTACGTGTTCTATTGTCGCGTTAGCGATCACCATTGAAAGATTCTGGACCTTGCAAAAGGAACGCGTTACGCCTAAATATCTTGCTGCGAAAATATGGCAATGGAGTAAAGATGGCAAGCTTGACGAAAACCGAATTTTTCAAATACGCAAAAGCTCTCCATTAGGCCGAGTTTTGGCCTCGGGGTTGCTAAATAAAAATTACGACCGTGAAATCATGAAAGAAAGCATTGAGGAAACCGGCAGGCATGTTGCTTATGAATTGCAACGCTTTTTAAACACGCTGGGTACCATTGCGGCAATTTCGCCGTTATTAGGTTTATTAGGAACGGTAATTGGAATGATTCAAGTGTTTAGTGTTATTACAAGTGTAGGAGTAGGGGATCCAGGTGAATTAGCTGGTGGTATTTCCAAAGCATTGATTACCACGGCAACGGGGCTGTCTGTGGCGATTCCTAGTTTAATATTTGTGCGTTATTTTCGAAGAAGAGTGGATGGCTTAGTGGTGGGTATGGAAGAGGAAGCCATCAAGCTCGTTGAAGTAATGCATGGGCAGCGTAGACCCACAGCAAAATCATGAACTTTAGTCGCGCCGAAACTGATCGCCTTGAGGTAAACCTAACGCCACTAATTGATGTGGTATTTCTTTTGCTAATCTTCTTTATGGTAACTACAACTTTTAATCAACAAGCAGAACTTAGGGTAGATTTACCCGAAGCATCTGCAGAAGAGCAGTCACTTGATGTGATACCGATTGAAATCACCATTGATCGTACGGGGATGTATTTTGTTAATGGGACTAATCTAGTTAATAATGAAGCCAAGACACTTATGCAATCATTACAAAAAATTGTGAGTGATGATAAAGATAGGGGTGTAATTATACGTGCTGATGCCGCTACGCCTCATCAGGCCGTTATTACTGCCATGGACACTGTTGCACGTCTAGGTATTACTAAATTATCAATTGCGACTTCGAAACCTAAATAACATCCAACTCACTCATGGACGTACACGCCTCTAATCAAAATGGCT
Source organism: Gammaproteobacteria bacterium (assembly GCA_027297825.1). Classification (GTDB taxonomy): domain Bacteria; phylum Pseudomonadota; class Gammaproteobacteria; order UBA4575; family UBA4575; genus JAPUHH01. Next base: position 19,187 of record JAPUHH010000121.1, on the reverse strand, counting down.
GGCAAATATATCGCCGGCTTTTAAGCTATACCTTATCAAAGTGGCAATACCTTTTACTTGCTTCAATAGCTTTGCTGATTTTTTCTGGTCTTGATGCGCTTATCGCTTATTTATTTGGCCCATTTGTTAATGGTACCTATGTGGATAAGAATTATGAAGAAATTAAATGGATTCCTTATGCCTTACTCGTAATTATTATTTTACGCGGCATTGTGAACTTTATTGGAACATATTTTATTGGTTATATCGGTGCTCATGTAGTAAAGGCTTTGCGAAAAGAAATGTTTGATCGGATTCAATTTTATCCCACACAATACTTTGATCATCAATCCAGTGGCGTGATTCTCTCCAAATTTTCTTACGATGTGGAACGGGTAATTGGCGCAGCGGTTAAAAGTTTGCGCAGTCTTATCCAAGACAGCTCTAAAATAATATTTCTACTTGCAGTGATGTTTATCAATAGCTGGAAATTAACGCTAATTTTTCTGGTGATCGCACCTCTAATTTCCGCAGTAGTTGGATACACCAGTAAACTATTTCGAAAGTATGGTACACGCATGCAAAAGTCTGTGGGTAAAATCTCCCACATTGTTGAAGAGAGTATTATTGGTCATAGGATTGTGAAGATATTTGGTGGCCAAGACTATGAGATTCAAAAATTTGAGCAAGCCAATGAAAAGTATAGGCGTTACAAACTACGAATGGTGACGACTAAAGCTGCGAGCACACCCTTTATACAAATGTTAGTTGGTTGCATGGTGGTAGCGGTATTGATTATTGCAGCAAGACCATCAATAGCAATGGAAGAAACCGCTGGGAGTTTTATAAGTTTTATTATTGCCATGGCAATGGTGCTTACACCCGCAAGAAAGCTCACCTTGGTCAACGAGATGTTGCAGGCAGGGATTGCGGCTAGCAAAAGTGTGTTTGAGATGATCGATACTGAAAAAGAGTTTGAGTCTTCAACAAACACTTTTGCAGATTGTAAAGGAAGTATCGAATATCAAGACGTATGTTTTAAATATTCCACTAGAGACGAACAAGCATTAGAGCATGTTAACTTGAAGATTGAGCCTGCTGAAACCATCGCATTTGTTGGTAAGTCTGGTAGTGGGAAAAGCACTATTGTAAATCTATTGCCAAAACTTTATAACCCTGACCAAGGGAAAATATTAATTGATGGTATCGACATACGCGACGTAAGCCTGGCGTCACTGCGCGGACAATTTTCGATTGTGAGTCAAGAGGTTGTGCTGTTTAATGACACCATTGCTAACAATATAGCTTATGCACAAAACTTAGAAGCGGATGATGCGCGTTTACTGCGTGCAGCTGAAGTCGCTCGAGTTATAGAATTCACTGACAGGTTGCCCGATAAATTAAATACTTTAGTGGGTGAGAATGGTGTTTTGCTTTCAGGGGGCCAACGCCAACGTATCGCAATTGCAAGGGCCTTGTTAAAAGACGCACCCATTTTAATTCTTGATGAGGCGACTTCTTCTTTGGATACTGAGTCTGAAAAATACATTCAAACTGCATTAGAGGCATTGCAGAAAAACCGCACTACATTAGTGATTGCCCATCGGCTATCTACTATTGAAAAGGCTGATCGAATTGTAGTGATGGATAAAGGACGCATAGTAGAAATTGGTACGCATCAAGAATTGCTACAACACAATGGAGCCTATGCAAGCCTTTATAAAGTGCAGATAAATCAACCGAGTGATGCAGTTAATATATAGTTGCTTGGTAAAACTATTTCTTGGTTAAATTTGAACATCGATCTCGAAAAAACTTGGTATTCGAATAGCATCCTTTCTTTTCTGCTGTTGCCTCTTTCTTGGTTATTTAGAACAATGGTAATCTGTAGAAGAGCATATTATCGTCTGCGAAATTCTGCACGAACTGCTGCTGAAGTATTTGTTGTTGTAGTTGGTAACATTACTGTCGGGGGTACTGGGAAAACGCCTTTTGTGATCTGGCTGGCGCAGCAGTGTAAAGATAGGGGTTTACGAGTTGGTATCGTCACGCGCGGTTACAAGCGCGAAAATGAACAACAACTAGTTGAAGTGCAGCCGCATAGCTTACCCTCAGAAGTAGGTGATGAAGCATTATTGCTCGCATTGAAAACGACATGCCCCGTTATTGCAGCGGCAGATCGTAAGCTAGCGGTCGAAATGTTGATTGAAAAATATAAAATTGATTTAGTGCTCTGTGATGATGGTCTGCAGCATTACAATCTTGCTCGGGACATTGAAATAGCAGTTGTCGATGGTGAGAGGAAATTTGGTAATGGCAGATGCCTGCCTGCAGGCCCATTACGTGAGCCCATTACACGTTTAAGCGCGTGCGATCTAGTGGTAAGTAATGGTCGCAATGATGCGGCTAAATATTATTTCGAAATTGAATATAATGACGTGGTTTCACTTACCTTGGATACCGTGCGCAAACCCTTAGCAGATTTTAAAGATTTCACTGTACATGCGGTTGCAGGAATCGGAAATCCGCAACGATTTTTTAATCTACTTAAGCATGTAGGCGTGCATATCATAGAGCATAGCTTTCCTGATCATCATGCCTATCAGCAGGCGGATCTAGAATTTTCTAGCAACGACCCCATTATCATGACCGAGAAAGATGCTGTAAAATGTAAAAATATTATCAATAAGAATATTTGGTATCTTCCAATAGTATTGTCGTCTAACATTGTACTAGATAAAAAAATAGAAACAATTTTAAAAGGGGTCCCGCATGGATAAACAATTGCTAGATATTTTAGTCTGTCCGGTTACCAAAGGTCCGCTGAAATACGATAAAGAGCGACAAGAATTAATCTCTACCTCTGCACGTCTCGCATACCCGATACGCGATTCAATTCCGGTAATGTTAGAAGATGAGGCGCGTTCGATTACAGACGATGAGTACGAAAAATATAAATCTATGTAGCGTGTGTGCTGTTTTTATAATGCTGATTATTTGATACCTGTACCGTTAAGTGAAATTTAATGTAGTTATTCCTGCACGGTTTGCGTCTACACGTTTACCAGGAAAGGCATTGTTGAAAATCAAAGGCAAACCTATTGTTCAATATGTCTATGAAAATGCCTGTGACAGTGGCGCTGAGAAAGTCATTATTGCTACTGATGATCAACGCATCGCTGATTGTGCTCAAGCATTTAATGCAGAGGTTTGCCTGACTTCAAAACAACATCAGTCGGGCACAGATCGAATTGCAGAAGTCGTGAATAGCTGCCGTTGGAGCGATGATATTGTAATAGTAAATGTGCAAGGCGATGAGCCTATGATGGCTGCAGAAAATATGCGTCAAGTGGCTGAAAACTTGCATAGGCATTCCGCTGCGAGCATGTCGACCTTATGCACGAATATAATTGATAAAAAAGAGTATCAAAATAACAATGTAGTAAAAGTTATTCGGGACGAAAATGGTTTTGCGCAAAGTTTTAGTCGCACTGCCAAATCAATTGGGCACGATGATTACAACAACCTAAATGCATATCGTCATTTAGGAATTTATGCTTATAGGGTAGGGTTTTTGAATTTGTTTACTAAATTGCCGCAATCCGCGTTAGAAAAACAGGAATCTTTAGAGCAACTGAGAATCCATGGGCGCGACGAAAAAATATACGTTGATGTATGTAACACGCCAGCAGGAATCGGTGTAGATACACAAGAAGATTATGAAATGCTATTAGAAATTATGTAGTTCAAAGTGTCTTAATGGATTGGAAAATTATTCAGAACCAGCGTGTTTATGATGGACACTTTAAAGTTGATAAAGTTGTGTTGCAACATGAGCTTTTTGACGGAGGATTAAGTAAGCCGCTGACGCGGGAACGAGTATCTCGACAAAATGCAGTAGCCGTCTTACCTTATGACCCAGAACGTGACGAAGTTGTACTCATAGAACAGTTTCGAGTGGGTCCGCTAGAACAGGTTGGCAATCCTTGGATGGTTGAAGTGGTTGCTGGTTTAGTAGAAGAGGGCGAAAGTTTCGAGGAAGTGGCTTCTCGTGAGTCCATGGAAGAAGCAAATTGTAAAATAGAGAAATTACATCACGTAGCATCATTTTTCCCGTCCCCAGGCGGCTTCGCTGAACAGGCACATGTTTATATTGGGAAAACAGATACTTCAAATTTAGGCGGTTTATATGGTGAACCTAGTGAAGGAGAAGACATACGCGTAATGGTGGTATCGTCACAACAAGCCTTAGAGATGCTTAAAGAAGGTGCCATACGTTCTGCAATTCCAATGATCGCCTTATACCGTTTTAAGGATATGAGATCAGAGCTACAGCGAATGTGGTTGAATTGATCAAAGGACCAAAGTTATTGTTCTACCTCCACTTTGATATAGATTGAGCTTTGTTTGTCCGTAGCGGATCGGGAAGTGCTTAAAATTCCTTTTTCTTTTGATTTTGCATCGGTATCTATACCGCCAATTTGCACCCACTGGCCTAATTTCGCGGTAATCATTGTATCGGCTTCTTGCACCTCAATTGCGCCGCTGCGTTCGTCACTTAAAGATCGATAATGCGGTTGGACTTGCAATAAAACATCTCCGTTTCCAATGAGTCTAGGTGTTACATAAAAGCCACTTGTAATGTCTTGGTAGTCTACGCTGTCGTAAACCGATACACCGTGGCGGTGGCGTATGATAGTTCGGTGTTCATATGGCCGAATCTCACCTGCAATGATAAAAGCTTTTCCGCCTTCTATAACACGTACCATGTGTTTTGAGTCATTTTCTTGTGAGCGTTCACTTTTATTGATGCGTACAAGTGTGCCTTCATCACGCGGCGGCTTGTTACCCACAATAACCCGGGTGTCATCTCCAATTTTATAGTTTCCCGAATAATTAAATTCAGATGATTCGGAACCAATATCAACATTATTACGCACTGAAACAATTAAGTTGCGCGGTGCTTTATCCATTACTTGCAACAGTCGTGTAACTTCTCCTAGGGTATTGTCATCTGTGCGTAGGAACAGCTGAAATCCAGTGCCTGTGATAGCATCATTTGGCTTAAGCATAGGTTTAATGATGGGGATCATTTCTTCAGCGGGTCGATTATTTAAGTCAATTATCGCTAATGAATCATTTTGATCGGCATGCGTGCTAGAAGTCGTTAAGAAAAAGAACAGAAGTAAGCCTAAATGTAGAGTTTTACTTAAATGCATAAATTTCTCACCGCGGTATCTTGAGTGCTTAATTCCCAGATAGCATTAAATTTTTCCATCAATTCCTTAGATTTCTCTACGTGATTAAAGTTTACCTCGGCAGCATATAAATCAGACTTAAGATTATGGATGTAGCCGATGCTGTCGGCGACTAGAAAGCTTTGATTAAATTGCGAGTAATCATTGCAGATGGTGCGAATTTCAATTTTCGAGGGAAGTCGATGGCTCAGTTCTAATGCTCGGTGGCCATTTTTAACCATGGGTTCAGTGTTATGCACGAGTATTTTTATGCTCGTGTGTTTGGCGCGTCGCACTAGTTGAGAAGCGGCTTGCGAGAAAGCATCGTTATTGTAAACCGTTGAGTCTAGGTGGCGGCTTATTATCACGATATGATCTTGGGCAGAACTCAATAATTTAAGCACCGCATCCTGATTATGATGGAGTCTGTCGTTTTGAATGCATTCATTGGTCAGACCTAGCATGAAATTTTTGAAAAAATTATCTTTTGAAATCCCCACTCTTTACATCCTTAAATTTAGGCTATCCGTGTACGCTTGAAGTGTAAACGGTCCATACAACGACCCTATTATTTTTAATTTCATCCTCATGGGCTTGGTAAGGAATGTAAGCCTTTGGTTGATATTTATACAGTTACAGCTGAATACTCAGCTGACTAACTCGGATTTTAACTTAATTTCGCGTATAGTTGTTCGCAATAAGTGCTTGAAAAATGCTAAATCTTTAGTAACATTTCGCCGCTAATATGAACGAGGTGGAATGCTCCCCCTCTGCACTGAAAGCAGTGTAAGACCATGATAAAAATAGAACATTTAAGTAAAAATTTCGGCCATTTGGTGGCTGTCGAAGATATTTCCTTTAGCGTGGGCTCAGGCGAAGTGCTGGGCTTTTTGGGGCCAAATGGTGCTGGCAAGTCCACCACCATGAAAATGATCACCGGATTCCTGGCCCCCAGTTCAGGTGAAATCGAAGTTTGCGGTTTCAATGTATCTGAACATCCCATCGATGCGAAAAAACGTATTGGCTACTTGCCTGAAGGTGCTCCTAGTTATCCAGAGATGACGCCATTGCAATTTCTTGATTTCATCGCGGAAATACGTGGGCTATCAGGACAGAAAAAGATAGAACGGAAAAAAGAAGTAATCGAGCTTTTGCACTTGGATAAAGTTCTCCACCAATCAATAGAGACACTATCAAAAGGTTTTAAAAGAAGAGTAGGACTTGCACAAGCAATTTTGCATGATCCAGAAATACTGATCTTGGATGAACCTATGGATGGTTTAGACCCTAATCAAAAACACGAGGTGAAAGAGCTAATAAAAAGCATCGCGCCTGAGAAGGTAATTGTTATCTCCACACACATTCTTGAAGAAGTCGAAGCCATTTGTACACGCGCAATCATTATTGCAGATGGAAAAATTCTAGTTGACGATACACCTGGGGGTCTTCGAGATAAGTTTTCGGGCAATACTTTGGATGATGTGTTTCGTGAAATTACACGTGCAAAGCTGACATGAAAAATAGCATAGCCATATTTAAACGTGAATTGAGTAGTTATTTCGCAACTCCGGTTGCGTACGTATTTATTGTGATATTTCTTATCATGAGCGGCGCATTAACTTTTTATCTTGGCAATTTTACGAGCGAGGCCAGGCTGATTTAATATCATTTTTCAACTTTCATCCTTGGTTGTATTTATTTCTCGTGCCGGCTATTTCTATGCGCCTGTGGGCAGAAGAACGTAAATCTGGAAGCATCGAATTATTAATGACTTTGCCGATATCGGTAGGTCAATCTGTAACAGGTAAATATTTAGCCGCTTGGGTATTTATTGGCCTTGCCTTAGTTTTAACCTTTCCAATTTGGATTACGGTAAATTATTTAGGTGATCCAGATAACGGCGTCATATTTGCAGCATATATTGGAAGCTTTTTGATGGCAGGTGGGTTCTTAGCAATCGGGGCGTGCATATCCGCAATGACAAAAAACCAAGTGATTGCATTCATTATAACCGTAGTGATTTGTTTTATATTTTTATTAGCCGGATCCCCGTTAGTGTTGAATTTCTTTAAGGCATGGATGCCGCAAAGTATTGTTGATGCAATTTCATCGTTAAGTTTCTTAACTCATTACATATCTATTTCCAAAGGTGTGATTGATTTGCGTGACGTTATTTACTATTTTACTTTGATCGGTTTTTGGCTGTATGCGAATGCTTTAGTCGTTGATATGAAAAAGGCGGACTAATCCTAATGACAACACAAAAAGCAACCTCGATCACACTTATGGGCTTGCTAGTACTTGCGGTTTTATTTCTAGTCGTAAACATGGCAAGCAATGCCTTATTCACTTCTGTGCGCGCTGACTTGACTGAAAATAAGCTCTTCACGCTCACGCAAGGAACACTTAATATTATTGCTAAAGTTGAAGAGCCGATAACGCTATATTTATTTTACTCCGACAAAGCTAGTGAAGGGGTGCCGCAATTACGCACTTACGCCACTCGAGTTAAAGAGTTACTGCAAGAATATGCGCAATTGTCGAATGGAAATATTGTGCTCAATATTGTCGACCCTGTCCCTTATTCTGAAGAAGAAGATCAAGCGGCTGGATTTGGCTTACAGGGCGTGCCGATCGGAAGCACAGGTGAAAAAGTATATTTCGGTTTGGCAGCAAGCAACGCTGTTGGCGTAAACGAAATAATTGGGTTTTTCCAGCCACAAAGAGAGCAGTTTCTAGAGCACGATATAACCAAGCTCATTTACACTCTCACAAGTCCAAAAAAGACTGTCGTGGGTGTGCTTTCGCGACTGCCTATGTTTGGCGGATTTGATATCGAAACAACGCAAATGACAAAAGAATGGGCCATCATTGCCCAAATGCGACAATTGTTTGAAGTAAAACTACTTGATATTGCAACGCAGCAAATTGAAGATGACGTAGACATCTTGATGGTTGTGCATCCAAAGGAACTTGGCGAATCCACAGTATATGCTATTGATCAGTTTGTAATGAAGGGTGGTAAGGCATTATTTTTCGTTGATCCACACTCTGAAGTAGATACGCCAGTTCGCCAACAGAGTTCACCTCTAGAGGTAGAGGGTGGGCGCAGTTCGAATCTAAGGCAGCTATTTGATACATGGGGAATTGAATACGATCCTACTTCTGTAGTATTGGATCGAAAGTACGCCCTTACAGTTGGAGGTGCGCATCAAGGTCAATCACGTCATTATGGGTTGTTGGCAATTACCAGAGAAGATCTTGCTACAGAGGATGTTATCTCATCTGAGTTAGAACTCATCAGTTTAGGCATCGCGGGTCATATTAAGGCTAAGGATGGAGCTGATATTCAACTCACGCCTATCGTTAGCTCTAGTGACGATGCAATGCTAGTAGATGCAGTACGTTTTCGATTTCTTCCAGACTTGAGCCAATTATCGAATAATTATAAACCAACGGGTGTGCACTATACGTTTATGGGACGTGTACAAGGCAAACTTAAATCAGCTTTTCCAAACGGGCGACCTGCAGTAGATGAAGAAGGAGAAGATTTTAAAGCTCCACATTTAGCGTCAACAACGGAAGATGCGAATTTATTTGTGGTTGCGGATACTGATCTTTTAAGTGATCGCATGTGGGTTCAGGTGCAAGAGTTTTTTGGGCAACAGGTGTTTAATTCTTGGGCGAATAACGGTGATTTGACCATTAATGCAGTAGACAACTTAAAGGGAAGTTCTGATTTAATTAGTATACGCGGACGAGAAACTTCGTCGCGACCATTTGTACGCGTAAACCAATTACGTTTAGCAGCAGATCAAAAATTTCGCTCTACGGAAGAATCTCTTCAAGCCAAGTTGACGGAAACAGAGCAGAAGCTAGTAGCGCTGCAAAAACAGCGCGATGACAGTAACGCGTTAATGTTATCTCCTGAGCAAGAAGCTGAAATAGATAAGTTTCAACAAGAAAAATTTAATGTACGTAAGGATTTAAGGCAGGTTAGACATAATCTTGATCTTGATATTGAGAAGCTAGGAACAAAGCTGAAATTTATTAACATTGGTTTGGTTCCTATTATCATTTCGATATTAGCGCTACTTTTATCCATTGTACGTAGTAGAAAAAGAAAGCATGCTTTAGGTATATGAAGTTAAAATCTCTATTCATCTTAGTCCTCGCAATTGCCATTGGCGGCTTGATCTACTATACAAATGCTAAACCTAGAGAAGACCTGCTAGGCGATAACTCCTTCCTGCTTCCTGGCCTAGCTAAGGTTCTTAATGATGTAACAAAATTGACGGTTACGGAATCTGGGAACACAGCACTAACCATCATTAGTAAATCTGATAATAATTGGGTGGTCGAAAACCGAGACGGCTATGAAGCAAATATGGCTGCAGTAAGAACGGTTTTCAATAAACTTGCCGAAGCAAAATTAATTGAGGCGAAGACCTCAAATCCTGAAAATTATAGTAAATTAGGCGTAGAAGATGTTAAAAACTCTACTGCACAGGGTGTGGAGTTTTCAATTGAAGGTTTAAGTGAACCTATAAACATCATTGCAGGTAATGATGGCAGTGCTAGTAAAAGCACTCAATACATTCGACGAGCTGGAGAAGAGCAAAGTTGGTTAATTAATAAAAAATTAAATTTAAACAGAGATGTCACTCAGTGGTTGCGCACGGATATTTTAGATATAGCGCCAGAGCGAATTAAAAGTATTCAGATTGCACATCTAGATGGAAGTGAGATCTCAATTGAAAATAAAGGTACTGAAGAGTATGAGTTTACTCTTACTAATACTTTGCCTGAAGGGAAAAAGGTTTCTGAATCTGAAATATATCAAGTCGCAAATGCATTATCTTCAATGCAGCTGCGGGATGTAGCATCTCTTGAAAGGTTACATGAAGATCTAGTTCAGCCAACGATAACCACTTTTGTGACTTATGATGGGTTAACGATTACGGCTAAAACATTCACCGAAGAACAAGAAGCATATTCGACTATAGAAATAGAGTTCAACGCTGACCAAGTAGACTCAAGTAGACATGTGGAGGCTGAACAGTCAGATCCTGCCATGAAGTTTGATCCCAAGGCAGCTGAAGAGCTTGCGCAAAAAACTGCACCAAGGTTGAAAGATTGGGCTTATGTTTTGCCTACGATTACACATAATGCGCTAGTCAAAAAGTTAGAAGACTTTTTTCTAGATGAAGATGCCTGAAGGATAGGGAATAATTGTTTTTAACTATCCTTAGCTTGTTTTTCAGCTAGGCCAATATAATTAGAGGCAGTAAGAGTCAGTAAGCTCTTCTTCTCGTTCTCGGGTAAGTCTAATGATTTAATAAATGTTTCAAGTTTATTACTATCAAGTTCTTGTCCACGCGTTAATTCTTTAAGTTTTTCATAAGCGCCAGAAACTTTATATTTGCGTAAAACCGTTTGTATGGGTTCTGCCAATACGGGATTATTTTTTTCTAAATCATGTTGTAACTGAGCTTGATTAAGTTCTAATTTGGATAAACCTTTCAGCAACGACTGGTAGCCAATTTCACAATGAGCTACCGCAACCCCAAGATTGCGTAATACGGTAGAATCGCTCAGATCGCGTTGCCAGCGAGAGATTGGTAACTTGGCCGAAAAATGTTGAAACAATGCATTGGCCAAACCAAAGTTTCCTTCGGCATTCTCAAAATCTATAGGATTTACTTTATGTGGCATGGTGGATGAACCAACTTCTCCCATAACGACTTTCTGTTTGAAGTATTCAATTGCAATATAGGCCCATATGTCTCTGCAAAAATCGATTAAGACGGTGTTAATTCTACTTAGTGAATCGCTATATTCTGCGATGTAATCATGAGGTTCAATCTGTGTGGTGTAGGGATTGCAGGTTAGTCCTAATGACGCAATAAAACTCGTAGAGAGGTGTTCCCAGTCTACATTTGGATAAGCGACTATATGTGCATTGTAGTTACCTACCGCGCCATTCATTTTGCCTAGAAGCTTAATCGACGCAAATGTTGCAACTTGGTTTTGCACACGTGCATGCACATTTGCAAATTCTTTACCCACTGTTGTTGGTGAGGCTGGCTGGCCATGTGTACGGGAAAGCATAGAAACGTTGGCAAATTGATGCGCATATTGTTGTATAGCAGCAGTTATTTTTTCAATACTTGGCAAAATTACTTCGCTGCGCATGTCGCGTAGCATGAGCCCATAGGCTAAGTTATTTATATCCTCTGAAGTACAAGCAAAATGGACAAATTCTGAAACGTTGTATAATTCTTGCTGAGAAGCAATAGATTCTTTAAGATAATATTCAACCGCTTTGACGTCATGATTGGTGGTGGCTTCAATATTCTTAACTTTTTGTGCTTCATCGGTAGAAAAGTTAGCAATGATAGCGTCTAAGAATTGTCTTGTGGCAGCTGAAAATGGCGGTACTTCAGGTATATCTGAGCATGCAGCAAGCTTCTTTAACCATTCAACTTCAATGATTACTCGATATTTGATTAAGCCATATTCGCTGGCTATATTTTGTAAGGGGTTTGTTTTATTTGCGTAGCGGCCATCAATAGGGGAGATGGCGGTGAGTGAAGTAAATTTCATTCGTTTAGCTCGTAAATCCATTAGTAAGCAGCCAGATTACTTATTATACTACAGCGCCTTATCTACGGGTTGCATAAATTTAAACTAACAACAGAAATTAACTTGCTTTACTTGGTGATGGCGAAAAGCTAATGATTAAGAGGCAATACATTGAGAAGAATAATGAACGATTCAAATTTTCGCATTGAAAAAGACAGCATGGGTGAACTTAAAGTGCCAGCAGATGCTTTATATGGGGCTCAAACACAACGAGCTGTTGATAATTTCCCCATCAGCGGGCTGACGATGCCCAGGCAATTTATACGTGCTTTGGGCTTAATTAAGGCGGCCTGCGCCAGCGCAAATGCTGAATTAGGCTTGTTGTCTAAAGAATTAGAGGATGTAGTTAAGCAAGCCTCACTGGTGGTGGCAGATGGTGAATATGACGGGCATTTTCCTATCGATATCTTTCAAACCGGATCAGGTACTAGTACCAATATGAATGCGAATGAAGTGATCGCACATCTTGCTGATTCAATGAGTGATGAAATTGTGCATCCGAATGATCATGTGAATATGAGTCAAAGTTCAAATGATGTTATTCCAACCGCTATTCATGTGAGTGCGTATTTGCAGATTGAAGAAGAATTAAAACCCGCGTTGGCCCACCTTGTAAAAACATTGCGAAATAAATCTAAGCAATGCCAACAATATGTCAAAACTGGGCGTACGCATTTAATGGATGCCATGCCAGTGACTTTGGCTCAAGAATTAGATGCCTGGGCGCAACAAATTGAATATGGTATAGAACGAATCGATCATGCACTTCTTCGCTTACGCCAACTTGCGCAAGGTGGAACGGCAGTGGGAAGTGGCATTAATGCGGATCCAAAGTTTGGTGAATTAGTTGCCCAACAACTAACATTGCTTACTAAGTTTCCATTTGAATCTAAACCTAACAAATTTGAAGGCTTGAGTTGTCAAGACGCGGCGGTTGAAATGAGCGGTCAGCTCAAAACACTTGCAGTAAGTTTAATGAAGATCGCCAATGATCTTAGATGGATGAATTCTGGTCCACTCGCGGGGCTAGGGGAGATTGCCTTACCTGCATTGCAGCCGGGAAGCAGCATTATGCCCGGCAAAGTGAATCCTGTGATTCCAGAAGCAGTTGCGATGGTTTGTGCGCAAGTCATTGGTAATGATGTAACCGTTACCATTGCAGGGCAGGCTGGCAACTTCCAATTAAATGTAATGCTACCGGTCATTGCATATAATCTTTTACAGAGTATTGATTTGTTAGCCAACTCATCCAAAGTGTTAGCGGATAAAGTCATTGAGGACTTTACGGTTAATGGAAAAGTACTAGAAAATGCATTGGCGAGAAATCCAATCCTTGTTACCGCAATGAATCGGGTCATTGGGTATGAGAAAGGTGCCGCGATTGCGAAGGCAGCATACGCATCGGGTAGACCTGTAATGGAAGTCGCTAAAGAGATGACAGACTTGAGTGATGAGCAACTCAAAAAGTTGTTGGATCCTGCCAAGCTAACTGAAGGTGGCATTCAAGAGGCGTGAGTTTCCATACTGTAGAGCACGCCATGGGCGCAATATGACATTTACTCACAACTGGCAAACCTATGCATTGTCAGTTGTGATATGCCTAGCGATTGGACTGGTTATTTATTCCATTCAAAAATTATATCGCTTACGCGCCTTGCAAGGGGCTAACCATCAGGTTGCTTGGCTCATTGTAATTGCTTATATATTAATATTTTCCTCGTTATATTTCCTATATGTTCTTGTAACTCATTCGCTTGATCCCATACATTACTTTATTGCCATTGCATCATTGCTAACGGCTTTTTTTGCTTGGTTGGCGACAAATACAAGCTTTGAAATCGCGATTGATTTATCTAAATCAGTAGCAGTAGAGCATTATCATGCAACCCATGATGATTTAACCGGATTGCCTAATCTTTCATTTTTTATCGATCAACTAGAATTAATCCTGCATGATTCAAATAAAGAGGGTGCTGAAGTAGCGTTATTGCTCATCAACTTGAATCGTTTTAAATTAATCAATGAAACATTAGGTTATTTTGTAGGAGATGTGATTCTGCAAGAAATTGCACAGCGTATTCGCAGCTCGCTGAGAAAAACCGATTTAATTGCACGATTAGGCGGTGACGAGTTCGCAGTGTTGATCAATCCGGTGGTTGCTCAAGGGCATATCCACACCATCTCTAAAAATATTGCGGACTTCGTTCAAGAGCCTCTTGCGGTTGAAGGCAAACCCACCGATGTGGGCGTGTCTATCGGGGTAGCGGTATTTCCAAGACATGCAAGTAGCGGGTTAGAATTAATGGAAAAAGCACGTGTATCAATGCTTGAGGCAGAAAAGCAGGGTAATGCAGTATTGTTTTATGATTCTGAAACATCAATAGGCAAAGCAGAAGACATACAAATCATTGGTATGTTACAGCGTGCCATACAAGAAGAACAACTTACCCTCTTGTATCAACCCCAAGTGCGTCTGCATGATTTAAAACTCGTCTCGGTCGAAGCCTTAATTCGTTGGCAACATCCTTTATATGGAACATTAGATCCACGTCATTTCATTCCCTATGCAGAACGTGCCGGGCTTATTTAAGAGATAACGCTTTGGTTGCTACAAAATGTGGTTAAGTTGTTGAAGCAATGGCATGCGAAAGATATTCATCTTTCCATTGCCATCAACACCACTGCAAAGGGGCTTATGAATAAGGGTTTCCAACAAGAATTAAATACACTTTTAAAGAATGATGCATGGCTAGCCAATATGCTCAAGATTGAGCTCACAGAAACTTCTACGATTGATAATGCCAATGAAGTCATTGCTGTAATGAAGCATTATAAAAAACTAGGGATTGTTTTCAGTCTAGATGACTACGGTACCAGGCATGCATCACTAGAGTATTTAAAGAAACTACCTCTGGATGAATTGAAAATAGATCAATCCTTTATGGTGAACTCCACAACTGATGAGGATAGTAAGGCCATTATCATTCATGCAAGAGAGATTGCTCAGCAATTAGGTCTTACCACCACCGCAGAAGGAATTGAAAGCCAAGAAGTATTAGCGCTAGCGCAAGAATACAAGCTAGATTATGGGCAAGGGTATTACTTTAGCCCAGCAATTACGGCAAAGAATCTTGAAGGCTACATTCAAAAGCATGGGTTAAATGCTGCAATGTTTATTCAAGATACTAAGAAAGTTGATCAGTGCTTGGAATAAGTGCCTGGTGATTGGAATTGATACTTAATAAAGAATCTGTAGTTGTTGAACAGAGATTGATATATAGAACCTAAACCCGTTTCATCGATAGACGCTTTACCCTAAAGCCTTTCTAGTAACGCCTTTGCATTTTGATCCCAGGGTGATACCTGTACGAGAATGTTGGCATAGTGTTTTGCGCCCTTAATATTGCCAGCCTTTTGAAGGAATGAAACTAATGCATAAAGTACATCACGATCCGCTGGACGTTGCTTATGTGCAAGATTTAAAACTTCAATTGCTTTTTTAGGCTGTCCAGCCGAATCTAATGCCACCGCATATACATATTTATTACGCGTGATTTGTGGCTCCAACTCCACAGCTTTTTGAAAAGAAGATAGCGCATCATTTAATTTTTTCTGGCGCACGAATAACAACCCAAGGGCATAATGTGCGGAACCTACATCCGGACGTTTCTCGATTGCCGCGAGCAAATAACGCTTTCCTTCACTATCTAAATTCTGTGCACGATAAAGATCCGCGAGGTTGATATATGCAGGAATAAAATTGGGATCCATTGCAATAGCCTGTTCGTATTCACTTTGAGCTTGATCAATTTTCTGCATACTTGCATACAATGTTCCTAAGTTTGCATGGGCCTCGGGTCGCTCTGCATTCACATTCTGCGCGGTAATATATTCTTCTATGGCTTGATCAAACATTAATTTCAAGTTTGTATCCGAGATATTTTCTCGTGTATCGGCTAATGCCCTTGCAGTCTCAATGCGTATCATGCGCAAATCATCTATTAATAGGTGCTTGAGTAATTTAACTTTTACTTCAGTGGGTAATACTTCTGCTGTACTGATGGCAGAAAACCTTACTAAGGCCTCATCATCATGCAGCAAATCATTAATGGCAGTGAGTGTATTTGGATTTAAATAGCCCTGTAGCAGTGATGTAGAAGTGGCCCGCACAATTGCCGGTTTTGATGCATCGTTTGCAAGATCGATTAATAATTGATTAGCATCGACACTACCTCTGCGACCTGCATGCAGAGCTTCGCCGTAATGGTTTTTTTTGTGCCGTGGGCTCGCCGGATACCATTTTTCGATAGCTGCAGCGGCCCATTCATCGTTTTGATCTTGATGACATTGCGTACATGCATTTGGTGCGCCAAGTTTTAAGGAAAGATCAGGTCGGGGAATGCGAAAGCTATGGTCCCCTCGAGCATCAATCACCATGTAGTTTTTCTTTGGCATATGACATGAAGTACACTTTGTGGCTTCGCTTTCTTCTGCATGAAAATGATGCTTGGGAGTATTAAATTTAGTAGCTAAATGACACGAGCCACATAGTTGATTCCCTTCCGCTTTAAGATGCAAAGTATGCGGATCATGACAATCCGAACACGTAACGCCTTTTTGAAACATTTTGCTTTGTAAAA
Organism: Gammaproteobacteria bacterium; assembly: GCA_027297825.1. Classification (GTDB taxonomy): domain Bacteria; phylum Pseudomonadota; class Gammaproteobacteria; order UBA4575; family UBA4575; genus JAPUHH01. The sequence goes on along the minus strand of JAPUHH010000121.1, from coordinate 2,686 downwards.
AAGAGCCATATACATATACCTCATCATCAATTTGTCCATCCGCGTAATACAGTGAATCATCTAATGTTGCAGGCAAATGTGTATCCATTAATGGTCTACCATGTGTATACTTATCCCATTGCATGCTGCGGCGTGTATGACAACGCGCGCAAATTTCAATTTCTAAATGTGATTTTCTAGTCGGTGAACGCGAAGCTAATCCAGTATCGGTATTGATAATCCAGTTTGCAGAGTTATTTAAAATTACTTGCAAGCCTTTATTTGTGCTTTTTTGCTTGTCTTTTTCTTGTTGCGCCCATGTAACATGTTCCTCACCCGGACCATGGCATGCCTCACAAGCAACATTGATTTCCGACCAAGTCGTCTGAAAGATATTATTTTCTTGATTAAAGTTTTTTTTAAGATTGGTAGAATGACATTCTGCACACATGTAATTCCAATTTTGATCAATCCCCGTCCAATGTAATGGATTGTCATGCGTGACATGTTCACTGGGGTACAAATGAAACCAACGTTGACCTCCTTGCTTTTTTGAGCGCGTATCCCAAGCAAGTCCTAAGCTTTGATAACGACCGTTCGCGAACACCACTAAATATTGTTGTAAAGGGTATACCCCAAAAGCATATTTAATTTCAAATTCTGTCAGTTTTCCATCGGGGCCATCTGTTTTGACAAAAAACCTTTCATCTTTTTTAAAAAAAGTAGAAGTAACATCAAAATATTTAAATATTTGGTTTTCAAAACTTCCTAATACAGTTTCAGGTGTTGCTGTTTGCATGGCCAGATCATGATGTGAATTTTTCCAAAGTTGATATTGTTCTAAATGACATGACGCGCATGCTTTACTACCAACATATTTACTTTCAGCTAGCACAGCATGTGCACTGAAGAGATATACACCTATGAATAACAAGCTAGCGATTCGTGTTGCTGTGAATAAATGTGAAGCTAGCATGATTATGTTTTATGAAAAATATCGGAAATGGTCACATTATTATGATCAGCGGTGTGAGCGGGATATCGTAGAAAAACACTATGAAAAATTACTCTTAACAGCAGTTGCGTTACTAGCTTTAAATACAGGCGCTACGAACACACAAGAAACCAATCTCTATTTAGGTGATGCCACAATAAAGTGACACTAAAAGTTTTATTTCAAATTAAAACCTATCCTTCGATTATATAATTTAACGTAAATAGGGTTTAGGTGATTATTAGAACTCATACTTCAGAGTGGTACCTAAGAATATCCCCCAGTTTTTATCAAATTCCCCTTTTACGCGAACGCCCTGTGAGGTTTGGTCAACTTTGCCTTCGCCAAAATAGACAAAACTGGCACTCAATGCATAGTCTAAACCTTGTTCTGATTCATGAATGATTGCACCCGCAATTCTAAATTGTTCATCTAGCGGTAAATCAAACGTTCGATTGCTATCACTTACAGGTGAACTGTCATAACTGGTACCAAGAAGATATTTTTTTTCACCCGCTTTATACGCCATGCCTACCCCTAGTCGATAGGTGTCCTTGAAGTCTCGATCAAGGTTGGCAACGGTTGTTAAACCTAAGCCACCACCACCCGAAACTTGAAAAGTATTCTTACTAAACACTGACCAATCCTCCCAGTCAGCTTGTAAAAATATTGTCATGTTGTCATCGACCTCGAAACTTAAACCGACCTCAATGAGCTGCGGGTTATCCCAGCCTGCTTTCACCCTGCCAGAAGGTGTAATCGGTAGGATGGTATCTTTTATTTTGAAATCTCCACTCAGGTCGATTTCTGCTTCACTTCGATACACTAAACCGAGTCGTGTTTTGTCGTTTAGTTGATACTGCATCCCTAAAAAAAACTGGTGGCCCCAGTCATCAACATCTTCAATTTTTACTTTACCATCGGGCAATGCCCCCGGTTGATTGACGGCAATATCCATTTCAAAAAGTGTATAAATAAAAGAAACACCTGCACCAATAGACAAGTCATCATTCACCTGATAACCAAATGATGGGCTCACGGCGAGGCCCGATAGAGCCGCTTCCTGTGCAGAATATCGACCCACAAAATCACTGCCATAATCCACACCGCCCCCTAATGGAGCAACAATGGAAAACCCTAAACGGGCTTTATCGGAAATGGATTTGACAGCAAAAACACTTGGGATCACGACAACATCACCTGCGTTCCCGCCATCACTACCACCCGCTTGTGCAATGTCGGAGTCAAACCGTATATTCGGAACTAATACTTGTCCACCGATAAGTAGTGTGTCCTTTGTAAGGCCGGTCATTCCAGCAGGATTGCCCCAAGCAGTTTCCGCCCCATAATGATTAGTTGTTCTAGCAGTTCCTGCAGTACCAATACTAGAAGGTGTTCCCAACTCTTGAAGGTAAAAACCTGCCGCAAATGATGAATGACTATGTAAAAGTGTTATAAGAAAAAAGGCTCCAATTAAAGCCTGTGCAGCAACACTAAAACTATTAAAAAAGTACACGGTACATGCTCTACGTCTTTCTTGTTGTGGAATAAGATGCATCTTATTAAAACTCGGTAGTGCGGAGTAGGAGATAGTAATTTAATTTAACATCCAATAAAACTAAATCTACTATCTGAATCTATATATTTTAGCATTGGTTAAAAGTTAATTTTGTGGTGCAAATTTTGCGTAAATGACTGCAGCTAAGCACAGAA
>JAPUHH010000120.1 GCA_027297825.1 Gammaproteobacteria bacterium | reverse complement strand
GAATGGCAGGTCAAGTTACAGCCTTACTCAAGAGGTTGGGTGTTTTAAACTCTATCAATCAAGAATTTCAATTAGACTCTCGAACTGATGCGCTTGAAAGTGCAATCAACCACGTATCGCCCCAATGAGTCATTTGGAGCGGCTTTTACAATTAATGCATAACAAGATCAATATAGTCCTTACAATCAATTGCTTACAAAGATATAATAGGATATTAATCATACTTGCTCACTAGACTCTGGATATCAGGCCCTAATCATTCTGCATAATTTGCCTATATACTTAACGCACTAAACAAACCTTAGGTTATTTTAACAATTACCAAATTCGGCAATTGATATATGGATATCTCAAAAATGTCTCTCACTACTTTGCAAAAACCCACACAGTATTTAATAGCACTAATTGTAGCAATCATCACGATACTCGCTAGCGCCTCGCAGTCACAAGGCAACTCGAGCATCTCCCTATCCCCACTAAATGAGCACAGTCGCAGTACGAAGCTTATCACTCGTTTCTTGAGCAAATACCATTACAAGACTTTTAAGATAAATAATTCTTTATCTGATCAAATTTTTGATTCATATATTGAAGCACTAGACCCCAACAGAAGCTACTTTTATCAAAAAGACATCGATAGCTTTCAAATTTTTCGTTACAAACTAGATGATGCATTAAATCACCCTGAATTAAATGCTCCATTCCAAATGTTTCGCCTTTATCAAGCACGCGTTGATGAACGTGCCCTATATGCATTAGGCCTTCTTAAAGAAAAATTCAATTTCTCTATAAATGAAAAATTAATTATAGATCGCTCTAAGCTTGACTGGGCAGTTGACAAAGATGAATTAGATGAAATTTGGAGAAAACGTGTAAAGAATGACGTGTTAGCACTAAGGCTTGCCGAAAAAGACGCGGGTGAAATCAAAGACACATTAGTAAAACGTTATAAAGGTATTGCCAAACGTAGCCAACAAATTGATGCTGAAGACGTGTATCAACTATTTATTAATGCATTTGCGAGTACGCTTGAGCCACATACAAATTATTTATCTCCAAGAACCTCTGAAAACTTTGAAATAAGGATGAGCCTATCTCTAGAAGGAATCGGTGCGTTACTTCGTACTGACGGCGAATATACGCTAGTTGAAAAAATCATCCCCGGTGGACCTGCTGACTTATGCGGTTTACTGCATGCTACCGATCGAATTGTAGGGATTGCACAACAAAATGAAAAAGAGTTCAATGATGTTATTGGCTGGCGCCTTGAAGAGGTAGTTGAACAAATACGTGGCACTAAAGACACTAAAGTAAAATTGCAAATTCTACCTGGCAAAGAAGGACAAACCGCCAAAATTAAAGAAATTCATATCACCCGCGATAAAATTAAACTAGAAGAACAAGCTGCGAGAAGCGAAGTGATTGAAATACATGACGAATCTAAAGTTTTCAAAATTGGCGTAATAGATATACCAGCTTTTTATATTGATTTTGCAGCCTATCAGCGTGGTGAAAGTGATTATCGAAGTACAACACGGGACGTTGACAACCTAATCAAGCAATTAAAATCTGAAAAAATTGATGCATTAATTTTAGATTTACGCAGCAATGGTGGCGGATCGCTCACAGAAGCAACGCAAGTAACTGGGCTGTTTATAGACGAAGGCCCAATTGTTCAAGTGAGGGATTCGAACGGCCACATTGAAGTACACCGGGATCTCAATACAAATATTTCATATCAAGGACCGTTAATTGTACTGGTCGACCGATTCAGCGCTTCCGCGTCTGAAATTTTGGCAAGTGCGATTCAAGATTATCACCGCGGGATGGTAGTAGGAGAAACAACTTTTGGGAAAGGCACTGTACAGCAGCTTGTTGATTTAAATAACTTTGATTCGACTCGTGATGAAAAATTAGGTCAATTAAAGGCAACCATTGCCCAATACTTCAGAATAAATGGCGGCAGCACTCAACACCGTGGCGTTGTTCCAGATATTGATTTTCACACAAACTTCACAAGTGATGAATATGGTGAACGTGCACTTAAAAATGCACTACCATGGACTTCTATATCGCCAATTAGTCATCATTACGGCTTCATTGATGAGCAAATTATTAAAAATACCGCCTCTATGCACGACTCACGCATCAAAGTAGATGATAAATTTAATTCACTAGTTAATATTTTGCAGCTTGATTCAGAGCTAAGAAATAAGAAAACAATTTCATTACTAGAATCCACAAGAAAAAAAGAATACGAGAAAATCGAATCCATTCGTGCTGCCAACCAGAAATTTCTAAAAAATACGGAAGCTAATCTAAATAAGCTTGATGACGACGAACAATATATTGATGTACTACTAGATGAAACTGCACACATCGCAACAGACTTAGCTAAATTTTTAAAATCACATCGTTCCAACTCATTTGTTGATCAAAATCATTAAGTCTCATGTTAACTGTTCGAAGATTCTGAACCCTGCCACATAAGTTCCAATAGCTGAACCTAACGAACTTAGCAGAAATATGAGTAGTATTTTTGCCACCCTATTCTTGCGCCAACCCATCGCAGTTGTAGAATCCTTACGTAACTCTTCAAAGTCTTTTACCCTAGGTTTGCGAATATATATCTCGACTGCCGAGGTCACCATGCCCGCGCCGATCGTAGGGTTTAAGGATGTAAGTGGAGCCGCTAAAAACGCTGTGACCACTGTTAAAAAATGCGCTCCTGCTATTGCAGCCCCTAATGCAGATAAACCGCCATTGATCACGACCCATTGCCAAATCAGACTCCATCCTAGATCCGGGCTTTTCTTAAAACCAAGGAAAAATCCGGCAAATATCAGTGCCACAATGATCCATGGAATAAATTTAAACCATGACTTTTTACGCGGAACTTCATCTAAACTAGTTATTGTTGCTTGAGGGCTAAGATCTTTTTTCTCCAAGTAGTTCTGCATCCCCTTCAGGTGGCCAGCACCTACCACGGCAAGTATGTTTTTGTTTTGATGTTCATCGACTGCCTGAAGTATTTTTGCAGCCATATATTGATCACGCTCATCAATTAACGGTTGAAACAAGTCTTTAGCATCTTCTGAAAATTGTGTAAACGTAGTTTCTAAAATATCACCACTTTTTAGCTTCTCAATTTCTTCTTCAGTAACTTCTTCGTGAGATAAGACACTGGTAAATAACCCGGCAACTAAATAGATCCTTTTCCAAAACGGAACATTATGATAAACACGTTTTAATGTGACGCCTATTTCACGATCGATTAACACGATCGGTAAATTTAATCTGTTGGCTTCGGTAATGGCAGTTTTCATTTCTACGCCAGGTTCTATACCAAGTTGCTCTGCCAATCTTTGCTGAAATGCACCTAATGCTAGGCTTGCAGTAACCATGCTCGCCTTCCCCTCACGAATCACATCGAGCAAATCCATCTCAGCTAATAAGTTAGGATTCACTATTGAATTGAAACGACTTTGACAAAGCTCAATACAAATGACATCGAACTCTTCAGTTTGAATCATTTTTTGTACTGTTTCTGCACTTGTGCGTGATACATGAGCAGTACCAAGAGTAGTTATTTTGCTTTCGCCAATCGAAAGCGTTTGAATCGGTTCGGTCACAATTTTTTCAGAATTTGTTAAAAGGATTTGCTATCGCAATTTTCGTGATGAATGATTAAGTGATATTACTGCATACTAGTCGTATTCATTATACTTTTTAGAGCTCCCCTTAACTTTATCAACAGGATAACGTTTATTGTTAAGTTCCATTTTGCGTTTTGTTATCTCCATCAAATCAACATTCAATTGATCAGACAATCGCAATAAAAAAATAAATATATCAGCCATCTCAAAGGCAACCGCAGCATGGCGTTGAGGCGAAAGGTCCGCACTCTGCGCTTCCGTCATCCATTGAAAATGCTCAACCAGCTCAGAAGCCTCAACAGATAATGCCATGGAAAGATTTTTTGGACTATGAAATTGTTCCCAATCACGAACTTGAGCAAATTCTTTTAATTTTAATTTCAACTCCTCAATTGCTGGTTCACTCATAGCTGCTCACCCTTATTGCAGGCATTGAGTTTACTGCATTACCTTGATTCACGGCTTTGACGACCCCCTGCCGATATTATTGGAGCTGCCGCATTCTCAACAAACTCTCCAGGGCTATTATTCGCTTCACTAACCATATCTTTAACCGTTTTATTGCCCAAAATTTGGCCCATTTCTTTATCTACCTTTACTAATAAAGAGTTTATAGATGAAAAATTTTGATTTAACGAAGATTTGATATGACTCTTAGGGCCAGGCTCACGAACGGTATCGATTACTTGCTTTAAGCTTAATTCTTCTAAAGGGCATGCTGGCGTATAAGCTGGCATATCAAAATCAGCCCTAACGAGTAGTCCATGCGATTCAAATAGATTTAATTGTTGCTCTATTGATTGTTTAGGCAGATGTAATATTTCTACCAAATCGTTTACCGATATGGGGGGAGAATTTGCATAAAATCTTTGCCCGATCACAGTCATTAGTTTTAAGGCAAGCTCTTCTTTTTGTCTATTCGTTAACGCAAGGTCATGCGCATTAATAAATAAGTATTCTGGGTATTGCTTATAGAATGCGACACTAGAACCAACAAGCAGTATCAACCAACTCCACCATAACCAAATCATAAACACAAATAGGAATGCAAAACTTGAATATATTGCTGTGTATTTTGTTGAAATGGACGCAGAAATTGCTGTTGCAAAAACCCACCCCACCGTCTGCCATAATATGCCCGCTGCAACTCCACCTGCAAGTGCTGGAATAATCCTTACTTTTGCATTAGGGATAAATAGATAGGTAAAAGTAAATGCCGCAATAATCAATAGATAAGGTACTAATCGAGTACCAATATTTAACAATGTACCAAAAGGTTCTATTGATAAAATTACTTGCGCAACTTCACTATTCATTACTGAGCCTGTAACTGCAAGTGCGACAAAAACTAAAACCGGTCCGACCATGATCACACTCAAGTAATTACTGAACCTTCTCGCTAACGAACCAGTTTGTTGAACTCTCCAAGTGTAATTAAATGCATATTCAATTTTTTGAATTAATCGCACAATTATCCAGAACAGAAGCACTAACCCAACTCCACCCAAAGCACCTACTTTTACATTGTCGACAAATCCCATAATCTGTTGGGCAATTTCTTGGCCTTGCACTCCCAATGGCGCCAGATAATTGAGTAACATCGGCTCCATTTGATTGTGGACACCAAAGGCCTTCATCACGGAAAAACTAACAGCGATCAACGGAACTATAGAGAGAATAGTAGTAAAAACTAAGCTCATGGCACGCAAATTTAATTGCCCATCCATGAAGTCGACAACCATAATATGTATAAAGCGAAGCATGCCTAGTATCCATGCTCGCCACCAAGGCAAAGCATTAATATCAGCCTTCCAAATAAGATCGTTGAGCTTTCCTTTTAAAATCTGCATGTAAACCCGTAAGTCGGCCTATTGATAGGAAATACAAATTGTAGCAGATACCGGCAAGCTAAAAATAAAGCAATACTGAAGCTATAACTTACAAGTGGAAGGCCGTTTTAATGCGACAAGTGGGTTACATCTTTAGATCCAATGTGCAGGGCTCACTCTAGTTAGGCTTTATAAATCTATAGTAGTGAATTTAGTCTTATTTCTGTACCCAACCACCATCAACCGCTTAGTGCCATGTGTCGAAGCTGATAGTGACCCCCTCAAGTTCAAAACCAAACCCATTGGCTGAAACAATGGATATCAATGCTTCTAATTGTAATGAACTTGCATACAACCAGGTTGATATAAGCAATAACAAAAATAATGCGTAATAACGTAAAGGCAATAATTTATCTATGCTTTGGCCATGGTGATAACAATGATAACTATTTTGCACATACAGCACATTTAGGATCTTGATTGATTTTCAAGGTATGCCATTCTAAATTTAATGCATCTATAAGCATTAGTTTGTTAGATAATATCTCCCCAATATTTACCAGCAACTTAATAACTTCCGTAGCTTGAAGACATCCCACTAGGCCAGCCACAGATCCAAGCACTCCTGTTTGCGAACAGCTTTCTTCCAGTTCTTCTTGATTTGGATAGAGGCATTGATAACAAGCACTATCATCTTGCATTGTAAAAACCATCACCTGTCCTTCAAAACGAATTACTGCACCGACCACCAAAGGAGTTTTCTCCTTCACACAAGCTGCATTAATTGCAAAGCGAGCTTCAAAGTTATCCGTAGCATCTACGACCACATCTGCGTTGCGAATTTCTTTTTCCAACTCCATTTCTGTCAAAACTGAATTAATTACTCGCACACTTATTAATGGATTTAGTTCTGCAAGTGTTTTCTTTGCTGAGATCGCCTTAGCATGACCTATACTTTCTGTGCGATGAATAATTTGCCGTTGCAGGTTCGAAAGATCAACCTCATCAGGATCTACTAAAGTAATTTTTCCTACTCCACTTGCCGCCAGATACATTGCGATAGGAGAACCCAACCCACCTGCACCAAATAATATTACATGCGAACGAAGAAGAAGAAGCTGCCCCGCGATTTCAATTTGCGGCAGCATAATTTGTCGACTATACCGCAATAATTCGTCGTCACTAAGACCAGGCTTTTCTGCTAGCTTATTCACATTTACATACTAAAGTGCTTAACTTACTTCTTAGTTCGTTTTTGTTCGTTTTCAGCAAAAGCTTGCTTCTGCTCTGCAGTGGCTTCTGTTTGATATTTTGACTTCCACTCATGGTATGGCATGCCATATACGGTCTCTCTTGCATGCTCATATTCTAGTGCAATACCTTTGTCTTCGGCTGCAGCTACATACCATTTTGATAAGCAGTTTCGACAAAAATCTGCCAAATTCATCAAATCAATATTTTGCACATTAGTATTTTTTTGCAAATGATCCACTAATCTTCTATACACTGCCGCTTCGATTTCTAATCGATCTTGGTCACTGATCTCATTACTCATGTTACCACCTTAAATACAGTACTATTTCCAACATTATATTTGTATTTTCTGTTATGTTTCAGCTTAATATTACAATTACCCAATGACTAACATTAACAGCGAAAACGTTTCGGGCATCATCCTTGCGGGAGGCAAAGCAAGGCGAATGGGTGGCCAGGATAAGGGTTTAATCGAAATCAACGGTCAAATGATGATCTCTTACATCATTAGCACTCTAAGGCCTCAAGTGGCTGAAATTCTAATAAATGCAAATCGCAATGAAAAAAAGTATGCGCAATTTGGCTATCCAGTCTTTTCAGATCTTCTAAGTGATTTCCAGGGGCCATTAGCGGGTTTTGCCGCAGCTATCGATAAAGTCACCACTCGCTATATATGTACTTGCCCCTGCGACGGACCATTAATTCCGGATGATCTCGTTGCTCGTTTGTACGCAGCACTCCAAGATCAAAGTGCAGAAATATGCGTGGCACATGATGGCAATCGCATACAACCCGTCTATGCATTAATTGATTGCAAATTGCAGACAAGCTTGAAAAAGTATTTAAACAGTGGAGAGCGTAAAATTGATCGCTGGTATGCTCAACATAAATATGTTCAAGTTGACTTCAGTGATAAAAAAGACAGCTTTATAAACGTAAACACCCCAGAAGACCAAATCACACTATCTAATCTCCTTATGCATTAACGATACTGCATAAACCCACTCTAATATTTTAAGTAACATGGAACATATCGAATTCAGCAAACCTGTTATTGGTTTGTGCGCATACAGCGGCTCTGGAAAAACAATGCTATTAGAAAGACTTATTCCACTTCTTAACTCACACAATATTAAAGTGGCCGTTATCAAACATGCGCACCATTCATTTGATATCGATCACCCTGAGAAAGATAGTTATAAAATTAGAAAGGCTGGCGCTCAGCAAATGTTGATTTCTTCGCAAAAACGATGGGCTCTGATGCACGAAAATTCATCAGAAAGTGAGGAATTAAGCCTTCAGGACGCACTTCAGCACATTGCCACAGAAAATATCGACCTGGTCATTATTGAAGGGTTCAAGACTGCACCGATCAATAAGATCGAGATTCATCGGCCGGCCTTAGGCAAATCACTTATCGCAGACGAAGACCCGCATGTAATCGCGATCGCGACAGATGAACCAAGCAAAGTCAGCACTTCACTGCCGTTATTAGATCTCAATGCGGCAGAGGAAATTGCACTATTTATGGTGCAATTTATCTCTCGATAAATTTACATCAATCATAATCAGTCTCCAATGAAGAATACAAAAATGCTATAATAGCCTCTTGAAAGGACATGATGGTACCAACTATAACGCCCATCAGGCCTAAGTAACTTACAATATAACAATAAGTTACTAGACTTACATAATCTTAATTATATCCATTGAACATGATGCAGTGCTCTTCTCTAAACAGAGGGGAAAGCATCCGTTTGGCTAGAAGTTAGATTGCAAGTGAATAATTTTTATACATATCCAGGAGACTCTTAGAATGGCAGATCGAACCGTCACCGTGACTGACAACGCGACATGGAAAAAGGTCTATCTACCCGTGCTTGATGGTGTCTATGGCCCTATTGTTATTTATATTAGGAATATTTATAATATTATTATGGATTCTTTCAATGTTGACATATTGGTATAATATTTATATTATACCAATATTATCAATTATGATTAGTTCATTTTTATTTTC
>JAPUHH010000012.1 GCA_027297825.1 Gammaproteobacteria bacterium | reverse complement strand
AGTAACGCCTCGCATCCCACCAAAGTATTTCAATAAAATTTGTCTGCGTTTTGGGCCAAGACCTTCTATGCTTTCCAGGGGTGAAGTTACGCGTTTTTTAGCCCGTCGTTTGCGATGGCTCGTGATTGCGAAACGATGCGCCTCATCACGAATTTGCTGGATCAAATGCAACGCCAGCGAGTGTTCGGCTAAATTAATCTCTGCATTCGTATCTGGAATACTCAGCTTTTCTAATCCTGGTCGTCTTTCCACTCCCTTGGCGACACCAATAATCTTCACACCTTCGACTTGTAACTCATTCATCACTGCTTGAGCTTTACCCACTTGCCCTTTGCCCCCATCAATTAAAAGCAGATCTGGCATCTTGCCCTCGCCTTTCTTGAGCCTGGTGTAACGCCTGGTAAGCGCTTGGTGCATTGCCGCATAATCATCGCCAGCTTTGACACCTTCTATATTAAAACGGCGGTAATCACTTTTCAGCGGTCCGTCCTGTTCAAATACCACGCATGAAGCGACAGTCGCTTCACCGCTTGTATGACTGACGTCGAAACATTCAATCCGCGTAGGTACGAATTCAAGATCAAGCTCTTCTTGCAAAGCCTCAAAGCGTTGTGCCAATCCTGCTTTGGAGGCTAATTTACTCTGCAAAGCTAACGTTACGTTCTTTTGAGCAATCTCTAACCAACGCGCTCGTTTACTACGTGGCGCACACGTGATGGCAACTTTTTTACCTGCTTTAGCACTGAGCATTTCCTGCAAGAGTTTTGCATCAACTGGTGTGTGGCTGGCGATAATTTCTTCAGGTATGACATGGGCAAGATAATATTGGCCCAAAAAAGCAGTCATTATTTGTTCAGATGGTTTAGATTCGGGCATATTTGGAAAGTAGCTTTTATTACCTAAATTCATACCCGCACGAATATTAAATACCTGAACACAGGCAACCTCGCCTTCTGCTTGTACAGCAATGATGTCTACATTGCCATTTTCGGTACTAATGTACTGTTGCTCTGAAATTGCACGCAATTGTTCAATTTTATCCCTGAGCGTTGCGGCTTTTTCATAATCCAAATCTTCCGCTGCCACATCCATGCTTTGCACATATCGATCTATCAATTGATGACTATTACCTTCCAAGAACTCAATTGCAGATCCAATATCGTTGTGATAACTCTCTTCATCTATGAATCCAACACAAGGCGCGCTGCAACGGTCAATTTGATGCTGTATACAGGGGCGACTACGATGATTAAATATGTAATCGTCACACTGGCGAACTTTAAATACTTTCTGCAATAAACTTAGTGCATTTCTAACCGCGTAAGTACTAGCATAAGGACCAAAATATCTACCGGCTTTACTACGGCTGCCACGGTGGAAAGTAATGCGTGGATATTTATGTTTTGCAGATATAAATATATAGGGATAACTCTTATCGTCACGTAAGAGTATGTTGTAGCGAGGTCGATGTTTTTTGATTACGTTATTTTCGAGTAACAAGGCCTCGGCTTCAGTATTGGTAACCGTTATCTCAATACTTACAGCTTGCGCTACCATTTTTTCTATGCGTGGGCTCTTTTTGGCTTTGGAAAAGTAAGTGGCGACTCTTTTGTTTAAATTTTTAGCCTTACCTACATATAACAGCTTTCCTTCGGCATCAAGCATGCGATACACGCCGGGATTATGAGCAAGCGTTTGCAGAAATTGCTTTGAATCAAATTTATTTTTCACGCTAGTGTCACTCATAGAATACTAACTACATTTATAAAATAGACCTCACCTTTGCAAAGATTGCTTCAAATTGCTTTTGCGTAAGCCGTTTAGTTTGTGTGTTATAGCGACTGCAATGATACGAATCTAATAAATGCAGCTTATTTTGTATCTTATACTGTTTAGCATGGCCAAAAGGATATTGGCTTAATTTCAAACCAAATGCTCGCAATACCGAATCATGAGCAATTTTACCTAAGGCAAGAATTACACAGCCGGGAATGAGTGAATTAAGTTCATTGCGCAAATAAGAATTGCAGGTCTTAATTTCATCAAGTGTTGGTTTATTTTCCGGAGGCACACATTTCACTGCATTGGTAATTCTACAATCTTTGAGTTGCAAGGCATCATCTACACTTTTTGAAACAGAGCGTGTTGCAAACTTAAATTTATATAACGTTTCGTAAAGAATGATTCCAGCATGATCGCCAGTAAAAGGCCTGCCGGTTGCATTGGCACCATGCATTCCAGGTGCAAGTCCAACAATTAGCAAATGCGCCTTAGGATCTCCGAATGCAGGCACTGGTTTGCAATGATAATTTGGGTATTTTTGTTTGCTTGCCTTCAAAAAATCTGCAAGACGAGAACACTTTTTACAGTTCTGTTTGAAAATGATTGGAGAAGAAGTGGTCACCTAATCTAAATTCAAGCTGTATTTAGTTTTAAATTTTAGCTTAAAACTTCAATAAGGCAGAACCCCATGTAAAGCCGCCACCAAAGGCTTCAAGCATTAGAGTTTCATCTTTTTTAATTCGACCATCGCGAACTGCAACATCCAATGCCAAAGGTATTGAAGCTGCAGAAGTATTGCCATGCGTTTCTACAGTGACAACTACTTGCTCCATCGACATTTTTAATTTGCGCGCAGTCGCCTCAATAATACGATTGTTAGCTTGATGCGGCACTAACCAATCAATGTCGCTCTTTTTAATGTTATTTGCAGCCAAAGTTTCATCCACAATGCGGCCTAAAGTATTCACTGCCATTTTAAATACAGCATTGCCTTCCATATATATATACGCTTCACCGGCTTTAAGCTGTTCGTAACCCATAGAGATGCCATGCGGTACGTGTAGTAAATGTTCATAACTACCATCGGCATGTAAATGCGTTGACAAAATTCCAGGTTTTTTTGATTTTTCTAATATGACTGCACCTGCACCATCTCCAAACAACACGCATGTGCCGCGATCATTCCAATCTATGATGCGAGACAACGTCTCAGAACCCACCACCAATGCACAACTAGCTGCGCCGGTTTGAATAAATTTGTCGGCAATAGCGAGTGCATACACGAAGCCTGTGCATACCGCTTGCACATCAAAGGCAGCACAACCATGGATATCTAGGCGTTTTTGAAGCAAACATGCAGTGCTTGGGAAAATCTTATCCGCTGTAGTGGTGGCAACAATAATGAGATCTATATCGGCATTGGTTTTACCAGCCATTTCTAATGCATGACGTGAAGCATTAACGGCTAAATCACTGGTGGTCTCACCGTCTGCTGCAATATGGCGCTCTTTAATACCCGTTCGTTCTTCAATCCATTTGCTTGAGGTGTCGACTAACTTTTCTAGATCATTATTCGTTAACGTCTTTTCGGGCAAGTAACTACCCGTGCCAATTATTTTTGAATAAGTCATGCTGCGCTTTTGTGTTTTAAATATTCTTCAATACGTACATCAATTTGTTTAGGCACCTGTTTAATCGCTTCTAGACGCGCAATATTAATTGCATGTTGGAACGAATAAGCATCCGCACCTCCGTGGCTTTTAATTACTACACCGCGCAAGCCTAATAAACTCGCTCCATTATAGCGTCGCGGATCAATACGTTGGGTAAATGCCTTTAATACAGGTAATGCCAAAAAACCGCAAAGCTTAGTGAAAAGATTTCGATTAAATTCTTGTTTGGCATAATGCGAAATAATTTTTGCCACACCCTCACTTGTTTTTAACGCAACATTGCCAACAAAGCCATCACAGACCACGACATCTACATCACCACAGTAAACGTCATCACCCTCAACATAACCAACATAGTTTAAGCCACTTTGCCGTAGCACTTCGTTAGCTTCTTTGACCTGCTCATTGCCCTTTATTTCTTCTTCTCCTACATTGAGTAGACCGACTTTGGGATTTTTTATTTCATCAATGGCCGTTGCTAATACGGAACCCATCACTGCAAATTGTAGTAGATGTTTACTGGTGCAACCAATATTAGCACCTAAATCAAGCATATAGGTTTGGCCATGAATGGAAGGCATCGAACTGGTAATAGCAGGTCGGTCGATACCGGGTAAGGTCTTGAGCACATATCGGGCCGTGGCCATCAGCGCACCAGTGTTACCAGCGCTTACACAAGCATCGGCAGCGCCTTCTTTGACAAGATTAATTGCAACGCGCATGGACGAGTCTTTTTTATTGCGTAAGGCTTGCGAGGGATGTTCATCCATTTCTACACGCTGACTCGCGTGATGGATCTTCAATCTTTCGTAAGGTTTCACATTGAGCTTGTTCAGCTCAGCGGTGATTTGTTGCTCCTCACCTACCAAGATTAGGGAGGCATCATGATTATCATCTAGATATCCAACTGCAGCTTTTGCCACTACGGCCGCGCCGAAGTCGCCACCCATCGCATCAAGCGAAATTGTGTAATTTTTCACCTAAATTATTTGTGTGGGCACGGATTAGATGCCATATTAAGGATAAAGTTAGCTAATAAATATGCAGCGAAAAGAGCATAGCAAGGACATTGCTTTTGCAGAAGGTCTAATCCTCGTCGTCCGCATACTCATCTGGTTTTACAATTACTTGTCGACCCCGATAGTAGCCATCAGTTGTGACATGATGACGTAGATGAGTCTCGCCGGTTGTGCTATCTACTGACAACGCAGCCGTAGTGAGTGCATCATGTGCTCTACGCATATCTCTTTTCGAACGTGTTTTCCTACTCTTTTGTACCGCCATCAGGGTTCTCCAAACTATCTAGCGTTTCAGTATCGCAAATGGATTTTCCGCATTTTCTGCGGACACCTCATTTGAGGCGAGCCAAGCTACCATATCTTGGTTGCATAATGAAATATCCTTATGTTTAGGGACCAAGGGTAGCGCGAGCAGTAATTCATCTTCTATCAGCTCGGCCAGCTCTAAAATTTTGCCATCATATTCGAACAAGCTATATCTCTCAGTATCTTCAGGTAGCGGCTCTGACTCTGGTTTGAGCAACACTTCAAGAGGCCGATCAATAGAAATACTCACCTCATCTAAACAACGCTCACAGCGCAGTCCTAGAGTGTGTTTAAGTCTGCCTGAAACTGCTGGAAAACCCTGCAATCCACGTGAAAACTGCAGCGAAACAGCTACCATCGGTTCCATCGACACAATTGTATCTTGCAAGCGCGTCATGGCTTTAACTGCCACCAGACCGGTTAATTCACGCCGGTGCTTAGCCATTGGTAGAGGATCAAACCGTATGGGTAGCACCTCTTTATTAGCCTGTATCATGGTTAGGAGCAAAATTTTTAATGATTACGCATTATAAGCAAAGCGACGGATAGCTTCACTACCACCAGGTTTGATATGAAAATAATATTAGCCTCAAGTTCACCTTATCGAAGAAAATTATTAGCACCGCTAATACCCAACTTGGAGTGCATCACTCCGACGATAGACGAATCTATCAAAACCGATGAATCTGCTAGTGAATACGTCAGCAGATTGTCGCTCGAAAAAGCCAAAGCGATCGTACGGCCAAAACAAAAAGGCTTGGTGATAGGCTCAGATCAATGTGCTGAGCTGGACGGTAAAACCATCACCAAACCAAACCACCCTGACGAAGCCTATATGCAGCTCACCACGGCAAGCGGACAATATGTAACTTTTTATACGGGCTTGTGTTTATACAATATGGCTAAAGATAGTTACCAACTCGCGTGTGAAACTTATCATGTGCAATTTCGCACACTTTCTAAAGAACAAATTCATGCGTATCTAGAAAAAGATCAGCCCTACGACTGTGCTGGAAGTGTCAAAGCCGAAGGCCTTGGAATCACTTTGTTTGAAAGTATGCATGGCAACGACCCAAATACATTAATCGGCTACCCATCATTAAACTGATCTCAATGCTTAAGAATGAAGGTGTTGATTTATTAACTCAGTTCTAAATTAAATCTGACCTAGAACTCATTCGCAAAGTCTTTACTTCAAAACAGGATGCAAAAAAATCTCTTGTACGGGTTTCATTATTGCAGCGCCGAGCCTCCCCGCAAATTTCGATAGAATATCTTCACGCAGCGTGTAATCTCTAATTTCTTCTACGCCAACTACTTCACGCGCAACATAACTAGCGCTACCAAAGCCATCTACCAGTCCTAGCTCAAGCGCCTGCTCACCGGTCCAAAATAGCCCACTAAATAAATTTTCATCTTTCGCAAGTTTATCTCCCCTACCTTCTTTAACCACATCAATGAATTGCTGATGAATCTCATCCAGTAATGTTTGCACGTGCCTCTTTCCAAAATTATTTTCGGGTGAAAATGGGTCTAAAATAGCTTTATGCTCACCCGCCGTCATCAGCCTACGTTCTACGCCTAATTTCTCCATGGTCTCTACAAAGCCAAAACCATCCATGCGCACACCAATGGAACCCACAATGCTAGCTTTGTCTGCATAAATTTTATCTGCCGCTACAGCTGCAAATACACCACCGGATGCACAAATATCTGCGATGACCGCATAGATTGGTTTTTCAGGATACAACTCACGCAATCGAGTAATTTCTCTATTGATGTAATTGGCTTGCACGGGACTACCGCCAGGGCTATTAATTCTTAAAATGACGGCGGCAGATTTTTCATTTTCAAAAGCTGCGCGCAAGCCGGAAACTACATTGTCTGCACTTGCACTCTCACCATCAGCGATCACGCCTTGCAATTCCACCAACGCTGTATGTTGCCCACTTACAGATAAACCAGAAAAATCCCAACCCGACAGGCCTATAAGTAGTAACGTGATATATGCAAATCCTAATAGCTTAAAGAAGATTCCCCAGCGTCGTGCACGCCGCTGTTCTTGCAAGCCTGAAGTGGCGAGTTTTACGATGGCATCGCGTTCCCAATTATTGGTGTTGCGATTCTCTGCTGAAAGCTTATCTAGATTAATATTTGGCTCCATATTAAATTTTCACCCATGCACTTAAATTGCTATTACCATTGACACTTAGTTCCATATTAGATTTCCACCTTTATATATATCCTGTGAACATATATTGAGATGAGCGCTGACTTTTAGCTCCACACTATTTCCTATCTGGTTTCTCATATTTAGGCTTGCAGTAAACCGCATCCAATTTATTAAATCAAATCCATCGATCTGCATGCTATCGAGCACTAACGCATAAACCCAGACCCTTTAAAAAGCCTTTTAGTTCCATATCCAACTGGGCTGTAAAATTATATTTTTGGCCGCTACTTGGGAGCTGAAACGATAAATTCGAAGCATGCAAAAACATGCGTTTCAAACCTCGTTTTTTACAATCACGGTTAAATGAATAATCACCATACTTTTGGTCCCCTACTACCGGATGACCACACTGAGCAGCATGAATACGGATTTGATGAGTCCGCCCAGTGCCTATTTGAACCTTCATCAGTGAGAATTCTGTAGAAACTTTGCGGGGTGAAAATTTTGTGATAGCAGTTTTAAATTTTTCTTCACAACCTCCTGTATGCAAACCTTCTGAAAATTCTCGTTTAGCTTTTAACGCAGTGTCTATGATTTTATCTCCAAACTTCCATTCACCCTTAAGCAATGCCAAGTACTCTTTTTTTATATTTTGAGTTCGCAGTAACTCATGCAGCTCATTTAGCGTTTTTCTATTTTTTGCGATCAACAAACAGCCGCTCGTTTCACGATCTATTCGATGCACTAATTCTAGATAAGGCGCAGCTGGCCGTAAAGCTCTTAAAATTTCTATTACACCATATGCCACACGCGTGCCTGGATGAACGGCAGTACCCGCCGGTTTATTGATGGCTAAAATAGCTTCATCTTCATGCAAAATTGAAGATTCAATTTGATCTTTAACGCGCTCTGAAATATTTGGCTTTCCCGCTAAAGATGACATGCGAAGCTCTGGAATCAGAACTTCATCATCTTCTTGCAATCGATACGTTTGTTTGACCCGTTTCCCATTGACCCTAATCTTGCCAGTTCGCAGCAATCTATAAACATGGCTTTTCGGCACGCCTTTTAAGCAAGCGAATAGATAATTATCGATTCGTTGTCCATCTCTGCTGGAATCGATGATTTGAGTGGAGCCATTCATAGTAGACGTTTGACCTTCCAGCTAACTGCCTCAAGTAAATAGCCATCCGATTTGCTGGGCATGGCTGAGCTTGGTATAGTCATCTCGTGAATTTTGAAACCGTTACGTGAATTTTAAACGTACAGTGCCCTGAAGAAATTTACCATTCCAATTTGGCACTCCTAGATTTACTACACCTCACAGCCCTTTGCATTAGTGCAGTTTGCAGTGAATATGAATTTTAAAGTACTGCTGATGATCCAAATGTAGGTGATACGCAAGTGCTACACAGTACAACATGATTTTTTTACACATCACAATTCAATTCTTCCTTTGGCTATTCTCTGCTGACCTTGTTCAGCCAACAAATTTACGTTGGATCAGGAAAATTACGGACATGCGTCTATGTAGCAAGTCACGAAGAATATGGATATTAGACAGAGTTAACTATGAAAAGAATTTTAATCAATGCTACACAGCAAGAAGAATTGCGTGTGGGGATGGTCGATGGACAACAACTATACGACCTAGACATCGAACTACCTTCTCGGAACCAAAAGAAAGCTAACATTTACAAGGGTGTTATCACCCGTGTCGAACCCAGCTTAGAAGCAGCCTTCGTCAATTATGGCGCCAAACGCCATGGATTTCTCCCTTTTAAAGAAATTGCCAGCGAATACTTAAATGGGTCTTCCAGCGGCGGCGATCGCACCCCGATCAAAAATTTGATATCGGAAGGTCAGCAGGTCGTCATACAAGTAGAACGTGAAGAACGTGGCAACAAAGGCGCTGCACTCACCACCTACCTCAGTCTAGCGGGCCGCTATCTTGTGCTAATGCCGAATAACCCACGCGCAGGTGGCGTTTCTCGTCGCATTGAGGGCGAAGAACGTGAAGCGATGCGCAAAACCCTGGCGCAGCTTGAAGTCCCAGAAGGCATGGGCATCATTATCCGTACTGCAGGCATGGGCGGATCTACAGAAGAATTGCAGTGGGATCTTAATTACTTATTACAAATAAGTGAAGCCATCAACAAAGCTTCAGATACCAAAGACGAACCATTTCTTATTTATCAAGAAAGTAATGTAGTTATTCGCGCCCTACGTGATCATCTAAGAGATGATATCAGCGAAATTATTATCGATGACGCTCGCGTTTATGAGGATGCTAAACAGTTTATCGAACAAGTCATGCCGAATAGTCTTAAAAAACTTAAACGGTATGAAGATAATGTTCCTTTATTCAATCGTTACCAGATTGAAACACAAATCGAATCAGCATTTGATCGAGATGTAACGCTACCTTCAGGTGGATCCATAGTCATCGACCACACCGAAGCGATGATCTCCATTGATATTAACTCTGCTAAATCCACCAAAGGCAGTGATATCGAAGATACGGCGCTGAATACCAACCTTGAAGCCGCAGATGAAATTGCAAGGCAACTACGCATACGTGACTTGGGCGGACTCATTGTGATCGACTTCATCGATATGATGTCGAATAAAAATCAACGTAATGTTGAAAATCGACTGCGTGATGCCCTACAGATCGACCGCGCACGTGTACAAATAAGCAAAATTTCTCGCTTTGGCCTTTTAGAAATGTCACGGCAACGACTACGCCCATCACTTGAAGAATCAAGCCAAATTGTATGCCCGCGTTGCACCGGACATGGAGCGATTCGCGGTATAGAATCACTCGCGCTAGGAGTGCTTCGTCTTATAGAAGAAGAAGCCATGAAGGATAAAACTGGCAAAGTGATCGCCAAACTGCCTGTGGACGTCACGAGCTTTTTATTAAATGAGAAACGCAGTGCTATTAGTGAAATTGAAGATCGTCATCTGGTACAACTCGTTGTCATACCTGACCCGAATCTAGAAACACCACACTTCACTATAGAACGCATTCGAGATGATGATAAAGAAGTAAGTAACAAATCTAGCTATGAATTGATTCCGCAAGAAGAAGCAAGCGTGAATCTAACTAAACCCGTTACAACTGTAGCAGAACAGCCTGCGGTAAGATCAATTCATACTGCAACATCACCAGCGCCTCATCGACAGAAGCAATCTGCTACTACTAAACCTGGAATGCTAAAACGTTTCTTTGCATGGTTGCTTGGCAACGATATTCAGCCAAAATTAAAAGAAACCTCTAAACCGAACCAACAAAGCAGTCGTTCACGTAACTATCAAGGCAATCGCAACCACTCAAACAATCAAAGACGTCGCGGACCCCGCCGCGATAATGCGCATGGTAATGAAAGACGTAGAGCAGACAACTCTCGCAGAAACGCTAATTCACGTAACCCAGCTTAGCAAGCAAAGTGGCAGCAGTCCGCGACCACAAGAGAGTCCCAGAGCCCGTCATCGAATACTCCAGAATCCAAGACACAATCCAATAATTATACGAATTCTGATGCCAATGTTTAGGCAATTCTTGTTCTGTTATCGTGCATTGAATGAATGATTCGCTTTTATATGCTCCAACAAACCATGACTAGCGACTTCAACCAGATCTAATACCCTCTCAAAGCCATTTAAACCACCATAATAAGGATCAGGGATTTCAGTAACATTTGTTGTTTTTGCAAAGTCCAAAAACAGCATGATTTTACCAACTTGATCTTCTTCGCAAAGATCTAATAAGTCTTGTCTGTTTTTGTTATCCATGGCCATAACATAATCAAATTCTAAAAAATCAGCTGGCTCAATTTTACGAGCTCTCAACTTCTTCAAGTTATAACCACGTTTACTGGCTGCAGATTTTGCTCTGGGATCAGGCCGGTTGCCTGCGTGATAGGCATAAGTACCGGCAGAATCTACGCCAATAACACTATGCAACAATTCCTCTTCAACCAGTTTTTGAAAAACGCCATGCGCTGTTGGAGAGCGGCAAATATTGCCCATACAAACAAACAACACATTGATCTCTTTAAGATTCTTTTTATATCTGAAAATTTTCAATTTGTTTTTAACGTCAATGAAGGCGTTCTATTTATTCAGCGCTCGAATCATTAACCTCCCACCGGTCAAACCTAAAAACCACGTGAAAACAATCTTCCAAGCTTTAGTTTTTTCAAAAGCCATTGCATCGTAATAGTAGTCTTTAATCTCCTGAGCAGGAATATTACTAAAATAAAATTGATCTGCAGGAATCAATGCAAAAGCGATAAGCAACGATATCACTAAAAATATTAAATGAATTTTTAACCAATGCAGCATGTTAGACATCAACGATCAAATTTTAATTGCTCACCAAAGAATTGATAATTAGAGAATTCACCTCTCTCATAAACAACTTGGCCATTAAGGATGGTGGTATCAATAGTCGAGCGAAATGTAGTGCCCTCAAACGGGGACCAACCACACTTATATAAAACATTGTCTGAGGTTACGACAAAAGGCTTATCAACATCTAGAATTACTAAATCTGCAAAATAACCTTCTCGAATATACCCTCTTTCCATTACCGAAAAGCGCTTTACTACATTATGGCTGGTCTTCTCAACAATCTTCTCAATACTCAATACATTGTCATGATAATGCTCCAATAGACTTAATAAAGCATGCTGCACTAGCGGCAACCCAGCAGGCGCAGTTAGATAATTACCACTTTTTTCCTCTAGCAAATGCGGCGCATGGTCTGTAGCAATGATATCTATGCGATCATCATTTACACCCTGCAAAAGGCCTAACTGATCTTGCAAAGTCTTGATGGCAGGATTGCATTTGATCAAAGCACCTTTCTCAGCATAATCCGCTTCGTTATAAAATAGGTAATGTACACACACTTCTGCGGTGATTGATTTATCTTGCACTTCGCCTTCTGCAAACAACTCTAATTCTTTAGCGGTAGAAAGATGCAGAATGTGTAATTGGGTACCAAATTCCTTGGCTAATTTAACGGCCTTTAGCGAGGAATTATAGCAAGCCTCGGCTGAACGAATAATAGGGTGGTATTCAATCGGAATATCGTCTCCATATTTTTGTTGGTATATTTTAAGATTTTTCTCAATCAGCTTCGAGTCTTCACAGTGAGTAATGACCGGCACCGGCGCATGTTTAAAAATACCCTCCAGTGTCTCATCCTTATCTACCAGCATATTTCCCGTTGAGGCGCCCATGAAAACCTTGATCCCGCAGGCAAGATCAATCGGTACGCTCTTTAGGACTTCCAAATTGTCGTTACTAGCACCCATATAAAATGCATAATTCGCTTGTACACGCTGGTGTGCAGCTTGGTATTTTTGCTGCAACAACTCAAGACTTAAAGTAGGCGGTTTTACATTTGGCATATCCATAAAGCTAGTTATGCCACCAGCTATTGCAGCATGCGATTCCGTCGCCATATCGGCTTTATGAGTCAACCCAGGTTCACGAAAATGCACTTGGTCATCAATCATTCCGGGTATTAAATAATTACCTTTTGCATCGAGGACACGCTTTGTTTCCTCATACTGTAAATCTTTACCAATATGAGTAATTCTTTTATTCGTGATCAAAACATCCTGTTCAGATACGACATGCTCATTCACAAGTTTTGCATTAGTAATTAATAGATCATGCATAAGGTGCTTTCTTGTTTTTTTTGACTAATTTGAAATAAATAGTAATAACAATTTGATATAAAGTAGATTAACTTCTTTCTTGCTTAAATACACACAAATATACGGAATTATATAGTGTTGTTATTCAATTTTAGATATAAAAACCTCGTCATCGATGAGTTAAAACATGCAAATTAGCTCCATACAGAAAATGCACTCATGTGCTGAAAAAATACTGGAGTTACATGGCGGTCCTAAGTCAAAATGGAATTGACACTGCATATATAGGTGACCGAAAAGACTTAGGTGATCATTGCCAGCATGCCAAAAATTCTAAAGTCACCCTTATTGTCATGGATGGCCGGTATACCAAAGCCGGTCGCAGATGTCTCGCAAATTCCAAAGCCAAAGAAAGAGTCATAAAGACGCATATTTTGATGCTTTCAATCAGCGAATAAGGCCAACTCAAGACTTATACACAGAATTTTATTTCGATATTTAATCGTAATACGAATCCAAAAATAACTTGCCTACAAGTTCTTGATTTTTGTAAGCATTATGTAAGTTTTGCAACTGCACTCAATAAAAATGTGAAGTCGATCACGTCACTATAGGTGTTGTTTTATATAGGGTGTCAACCAAGGCGTAAATAGAAAAAACCTCACCCTTCCTTAAGGATAGACATGCGTTTTGATAATCCACTAGAACGTCGCGACACCAAAGAACGACGTGATTCGATACACGGTGCTGCATTTCCTATCATCACCCGAAAAGGGGTGTGTGTACGTAATGATCGCCGCATACAACCCGATAGACGAATTTCGAACATAGTCGTAGATGAAGGGCTTGTTGAAGAAGCTACTTTCGACCTTTTGCTTTCTCAATACTCTAAAAAGAATTAATCTTTGTCATTCACTTTCTCGCAATCAGTCTAGTTTTATAATTAGACGATACGCAGCGATCAGCACTCCGAATCCGATATACATTCCCAGCAGGGAAATGAGTAACAACAACCCTACTTCCGTATTAATCACTCTGAATCTCACCAATATAAAGACACCTGCAACCAAACATGCAAATAACGATATTGCTCCGGCAACGATTACTAGTTTTTTACTCTTCATTAATATTTAATGCTTTTCCAAATGACTAAGATACTTAGTTTAAATATCTGCGATGTGTTTTCACCATCATCAAATTTTAAGTGATTACACTGCTTAACAAATTTTAAAATCTTAAACAATATTTATGCCACTCAGCAGTAAATGAATAATCATCCGTGATAGCTCCATCTTAAGAAATCGTAATACTTCGATAGAAATTTATATGTCATGTTCCATGATGATTAGTGCTCTGATTATGCATACAACAAGAGAATATTTTATTTATAATAACAATTACTTATTATGATAAGTTATTAAATTACATTATCAACATGACCTTTTTAACTGTTTATTCTAGATATATTTCTATGAATTGATATATAAATTGTAATTAGCTCCCACAGCTGAAATTCAATAGTTACATCTATTGACTTTAGTCTATTGGCGTTTGACTAGTCTATAGTCAAAGGTATACTCACCCATTGAGTGCATTAATGTATATATGCATAAACATAATGCTGGAAGAGATAAAAACAAGAGCACGCGCAGTCCTTAGCATCGCAATGATGCAATTCTAAGATCAACAGCTTGTTCCCACAAAGTCTGTCATTTAGGAGGTTAATAATGAATAACGATAATCAATCGGATCAACCTGAAACGGATATCACAGACGGAAAATCTTCAAAGGAAAATTTTGGTCCAAAAATTACCCGCCGCAGCTTTTTGCAAGGCTCAGCAGCGGTCTCAGCAGGTATCGCTGCACCGATCTATTTAGCTGGAGTCAGTAAGTCGTTTGCGGCTAAAGGTGGAGCTGTAAAAATTGGTCATATTGAAGACCTGTCTGGAAATTTAGCAGTATATGGAGTGCAAAAAGATCATGGTGCACAACTTGCTGTAAAAGAAATCAATGCAGGTAAAACCTTAAAAGGTGGGCCAGTAGGTTCAGGCGGATTGGGTTCGCTTTCAAATTATGCTGCCAATCCCCCTATCATGGGCAATGGTGACAAAGACCTTAAATTTGTCAATGACGGTGGCGAGCTCACAGAGTCAGGAATGGCATTTGTCGAAGACAAGGATGTTCTCGTTGATTCAGGTGATTCAGGTATATTGGGCAGAGAAGTAGAGCTTATTCACCCAGATGGACAATCTAACAACAACATTTGGCAACAACTAACTCGCAAATTAATCCAGGAAGATAAAGTTGATTGTCTAGTTGCGGGATTCACAAGTGCAGAACGCGAAGCAATTCGGCCTATCGTAGATCAGTTTAAACAACTCTACATCTATACCAATCAATATGAAGGTGGTGTGGCTGATTCAAACACTTTTTGCACAGGTGCCATTTGCGAACAGCAAGTCATCCCTGTTGTGGACTACATGATTCAAAAATTTGGGCCACGTGTCTACACAATCGCAGCGGATTATAACTTTGGACAATTAACCGCAGCTTGGACTCGTGCCTTTGCACCGCAAGTAGGCGGTGAAATAATCGGTGAAGAATTTGTACCTCTCAGCGTATCGGATTTCACTACTTCCATCGCAAAAGTACAAGCAGCGAAACCAGACTGGGTATTCACATTACTAGTTGGCTCTAATCAGTCCAACTACTACCCGCAAGCGGCTGCAACAGGGCTTGAGTATCCAATGGCGTCGACGGTAAATATGGCGCAAGGTTATGAACACCGACGCTTCAAGCCACCATCACTAAATAGAATGTACAACTGCGTCAATTACATTGAAGAAATTCCAACAGCCCGCAATCGTGCATTTGTAAAACGCTGGTATGAGATGTTCCCGAAAGACCCCTATATAGGTCAGATGGCTCAGAATACTTACTTCTCAGTTCACATGTATGCCAAAGCAGTGCGTATTGCAGGCACTACGGATCAAGAAGAAGTGAAACGGGCATTTGAATCTGGGTTGCATCTTGAGGCTCCGGAAGGAACAGTATTTATGGAGCCTTCAACACACCACTGCTCACATTATATTCGATTAGCAACTGCAGATGCGGACCATAATGTTAGCTTTGTGCGTGAATGGCCAAGCATACAGCCTTGGTGGTTGCAACGACTCGGAGTGAATCTTGTACGTAATAAAGAGTACAAGCAATACATTCCAGATGAAGATCCATTCTTCAAGAGTTGAATCCATAACAACAAACTTTTAACAATTAAACGGGAGGTGTCGGTCAAGAAAATGACCGACGCCTTAAACCGTCAAGCAACGGAATAGCATTGTCTATGGAAATCGATGCTCTTGCACTTAGTCTGACTTACCAATTCGGCACTAATGCTGCATTTTTATTCCTATCTGCATTAGGACTCATCGTTATTCTAGGCATGATGAATATCATCAATCTTGCGCATGGTGAGCTAATGATGATGGGCGCTTACGCTGCCACCATTGCAAACAACCAGTTTGGTCTACCCTTTCCACTAGCAGTAATTGTAAGTTTTTTTGCTGTTGCAATTTTTGGTGCAATCCTTGAATTACTTATTGTACGTCGCTTTTATGGTCGTGAACTTAGTGCACTCGTAGTTACCTGGGGTATCAGTCTGATATTAGGACAAGGAACATTTCTTGTATTTGGTCCATTTATGCCAGCGATTAAAATTCCTGGTGGCTCGTATTCGTATGGAGGGTTTTCATTTTCTGAATATTGGCTAGTGCTGATCGGAATTTCTATCTCTTTAGTGATTGGACTTTATTGGTTATATCGTTACACGAGTTACGGCTTACAGGCTCGAGCAACAATGCAGAATGCTGAAATAGCGAAGGCCTTAGGCGTTCCTACAAATCGTGTTTACACGCTTACCTTTAGCTTAGGTGCAGGTTTGGCTGGCCTGAGTGGCGCACTGCTAGCCCCTACTTCTACAATTGCACCGTTTATGGGGCAACAATTTGTTGCGCCTGCCTTCATAACGGTTGTAGTAGGTGGTGCCACAAATGTAATTAGTGGTGCCGTGGGCAGTAGTGTGTTGCTGTCTGCTATTAAAACACCTATTGGTATGGCATATGGCGCATTCCTAGGTACGGTTGCATTGTTAGTAGCGGCGCTAGTCATCATTCGCATCATGCCAGATGGGATCTCAGCAACGCTACAAAAAATAATGGATCGTCGTCGTGCGCGCCATACCTTATGAATTCCAAAATTTTACATTTGATTGGAGGTGGGGCAGATATTGGGACCTCTCGAACATTTTGGATTGGATTTATTATTGTTGTAATTCTATTTGCACTGTATCCCATCCAGGTTTCAGAATTTCGTGCATCCAATGCAGCTTACTACCTTCTAAATATACCTCTTGGACTCGGCATGGCACTTCTATGGGGTTACTGTGGAGTGTTGAGTTTTGGGCATGTCGCCTACTTTGGCATTGCAGGTTATACCTATGGAATTATCGCCGGCAACATGGTCGGAAACTCTTTTGGTCTCATTGCAGGAGTAATAGGCGGTTTGCTGGCAAGCACTCTTGTGGCAGGAGTATTTGCCTACTTTGTTTTTTACGCCCGTGTACGTGAGTGGATAATACCTATACTCACACTTGTGCTAACTATTCTTCTCGAGACCTTTCTTGGTCAAACAGCCGGTTACCAATGGCGTGTGGGATCAGTGTTGTTAGGAGGTTATAACGGCATGACCGGAATTCCTTCGATTCAAATTGGTAGTTTTGTTTTTATGGGATATTCCTTTTATTACTTATGTTTGATCATCGTATTAGTTTGTTACGTAGCTCTGCGCATGTTACTCAACTCAAATTTTGGCCAAGTCGTTATTGCTATTCGAGAAGATCCGCTACGCACAGAAATGTTTGGCTATGATATTCGTGCCAGAAAATGGTTGGTATTTGTATTGTCCGCCGTGCTGGCATCCATTAGCGGTTTGCTTTATGTTCAATGGGGTAATTACATCACACCCAGTCAAGTAGGGCTCTTATCCGCTGCACTGCCCGTAATTTGGGCATCGGTAGGAGGTCGCAGCAGTCTACTCGCGGTAATCATTGCTACTCTCATTTTAAACTGGGTAAATTTCACCTTATCTGCACAAGGCAACCAATATGCAATGGTAATTATTGGCACTGCATTAGTGATTACGATGTTGTTCTTCCCACGCGGTATTGTGGTCATGACTGCAGAGTGGATTGGGAAATTTACGAATCGCTCGAATAACGAAGCAACTCATTGAGTACAGATGAAAAACACATTTATATTAGAAGCACGTAACGTCAATAAACGTTTTGGCGGAGTCATTGCTGCAAACGATGTTAACTTACAAGTGAAACCGGGAGAATTGCGTTGCATCATTGGCCCTAATGGAGCTGGGAAATCGACACTTTTTTCACTTCTGTGTGGTATTCAACGCGTTGACAGTGGTGAAATATTTATTCACGAGCATGACGTTACTCACAAACAGCAATTCAAGCGTGTCCGATTTGGCATAGGCCTGACCTTTCAAACAAATCGAACATATCAGGACCTCAGTGTTAAACGTAATCTTGCAATACCAAATCCGAGCTTGGCTCATTCTAAAAGTGCTCATCAACAAAGCAAAGAACGCATGGTGATGGCGCTAAAAGGATTTGATTTGGATCCACAAGATGAAACACGCGCATGCGAATTACCTCATCACAAACTTCAATGGCTAGAAATAGCAATGGTATTGGCTGGTTTCCCAGATCTGTTACTCATTGATGAACCCACAGCTGGAATGTCTCGCGATGAAACTGATCGTACCGTAGAGATCTTGAAACAACTTAATGACCATGGCCTCACCATTGTTGTAGTGGAGCATGATATGCACTTTGTTAAAAGTATTGCACAAAAAGTTACCGTGTTACATCAAGGACGTATCTTTATGGAGGGCAATGTTGCGGACATCACCGCAAATGAAGATGTGAAAAATATCTATCTTGGACATGCTCACTAAATTGACGATGGATATATTACTTGTCGAAAATGTAGTGGCTGGCTATCAGAGCTCAAATGTTCTTCAAGGTGTTAGCATTTCACTCTCAGAAGGTGAGATTATTTCAGTTGTAGGTCGTAATGGTGTCGGCAAAACAACTCTGGTGCGGACCATAATGGGCTTATTACCAGTACGCTCTGGTCGAATAGAGTTTGCAGGCAAGCAGATAACTTCCAAGGCAGCGGATCATCGCGCAAGACAAGGTATCGGTTATGTACCTCAAGATCGCGGCATATTTCCAGATCTTACGGTAGAAGAAAATCTGCGTATGGGTAGATTCATCGGCACCAAACGCAATAGCCTCGATTTCGAATCAGTATTCAATAATTTCCCTTTTTTAAAGGAACGTTTACATCAAAGGGGCGGCACACTGAGTGGCGGCCAACAAGAAATGCTTGCCATCGCGCGTGCGCTAATAAACCAACCGAAACTATTATTACTCGATGAACCGAGTGATGGCGTACAACCCAGTATTGTAGAAGAAATTGGACAGTTTCTATTACAACTCAAAGCTACAGGTGAAGTTACCGTGCTATTGGTAGAACAAAATTTTGACTTGCTTCAAACCGTATCAGACCGTGCTTATGCGATGGAAAAAGGCATGGTTGCAGATCAATTAAGTGTTGATGATCTCAATAATGATGAAATTCTTGCGGCACATATAGCCATGTAAAAATTGTATTGAACTGAAATTTATTACATAAAGACAAAGGAGAGAAACTATGGAAATGATCATACGAAAATATCCAAACGCTTGGGTAGGTAGCTCCATTATGTACAAACGTGGCGTAGGCAAAGGATCAAGTGGAGTAACACATCATTTGACCGAAGAGGTGCAAGGCACCTATATTTACACAATGGGTCACTATTCTGATCCGGTGATGACAATCAAACCTGGCGATCAAGTAGTAGTAGAAACTCGCGACGCATTTGGAGGCGCAATTAAAACAGAACAAGATAAGCCGTCCGAATTGCTAAAATTGCCGTTTTTAAATCCACAAGCTGGACCAATCATGATCGAAGGTGCAGAACCCGGTGATACGGTTGCAGTGCATATTGAGTCCATGGTGCCACGCGGACCAAAACCGCAAGGCACGTGTTGCATGATCAAAGAATTTGGTGCGCTAACCGGTACCTATTATACCGCGACTTTGAATGAACCGTTGCCTGAAAAAGTACGCAAAGTCGACATAGATGAAAAAAATGTCTACTGGAGTGAGAAAGTAACACTTCCCTATCGACCCCATATTGGTACCTTGTCATTATCACCAGAAATCGATTCTATTAACTCGCTCACACCGGATAATCATGGTGGCAATATGGATCTACCAGATATGGGTCCTGGAACGATTACCTATCTCCCGGTACGTTCACCCGGTGGTCGCCTATTTATTGGCGATGCGCATGCCTGTCAAGGTGATGGTGAAGTCTGTGGTGTTGCAGTCGAATACCCTACGGTTACCACTATTACAGTGGACCTGATCAAAGATTATACCATTGAATGGCCACGGCTTGAGGCAGACGATTTCATCATGGGAATCGGTAGCACCAGGCCTCTAGAAGACGCCACGAGAATTGCCTATCGTGAACTCATTTACTGGATGGAAAATGAATACGGATTCGATCGGTGGGATGCTTACATGATGCTAAGCCAGTGCGGAAAAGTACGTTTAGGAAACTTCGTTGATCCGAAATATACAGTAGGCGCTGCAATTCCAAAAACATACCTAACTTAATTATGCAGATCAGTTAGATATATAGGATTATTAATATTATGCCTTAGCTGCAATGAAATACTATTTGAGCCTCAGTTCTTAGCAAGCAGATGAGGCCCAAGCTCGGCAACTGAATTGCATCCTAATTGACCCAAGGAGCGATCAATTTCTGTAGTGAGAATTGAGAGCGCATGATTAGCGCCAGCTTCGCCACCTGCAGCTAACCCAAATAAGGTGGCACGCCCAATCATTACAGCATGTGCACCCAATGCCATAGCTTTTAATACCTCAGTACCTCGCCTAAAGCCACTGTCCACAATGATGGCTGTTTGCTTTCCTACTGCATCAGCAATTTCAGGAAGTACCTCGATGGGTGAAACACAACCATCGAGCTGCCGACCACCATGATTACTAACGATGATTCCGTCACAACCCAGTTCTGTAGCACGCATTGCATCTACTACACTCAATATTCCTTTTATAACTAGTTTCCTAGGCCATTTTTCGCGCAGCCATTCAACATCTTGCCAAGAAATATTTGGCGCAAACAATTTAGGAAATATAGCAACTCCACCACTCGCGCTTTGTGCTTCAGACGGCATAAATTTGACAATATTTTCAAACCTAGGCACACCGTGTGGAACTAAAACATCAAAAGCCCAACGCGGATGTAGTGCTACATCAATCAAATTACGAATAGTAAGTTTCGCCGGTGCACGGTAGTTACGTTGGTCCCATTCCCGATTTCCAAATACATTAGCATCTGAAGTAAAAACCAGTGCCTCATAACCCGCTTCTTCTGCGCGCGCTAAAATGTTGCGCGTGATATCTCGGTTTATCATGACATAGAGCTGCATCCACAGCCGTCCACCAGCATCTTCTGCAACTCCTTCCAAGCTAGAATTTGAAACCATACTTAAACAAAATGGTATTCCATTTTTTGCTGCTGCTTTTGCTAAAGCTACATCAGCATTGTGATGGAGCATACCGTTGAGCCCAGTTGGCGCGATGATTAAAGGCGAACGTGAATCTTGTTCAAATAATTTTATACGCTGGTGACGTGAGCTTGTGTCTACAAGAGTATTAGGAATAAATCGGATCGCTTTAAGGGCTTCTCGATTCCATGCCAAGGTCGCCTCATCTTCTGCGCCCCCTACTACATATTCAAGTGCAAAATTTGGAATACGCCGACATGCAATTTTATGTAATTCTTCTATAGAATGAGCATTATTAAAGTTTTTGCCAGAATAATTTTTACGTTTTAAAGGCATGCTCTTACTTTGCCAATTGAATTACATGCTGTATTAGAATCTTCATAGGGAGAATTTCATAATGTAATTATTACTTTAGGTTAGGAATTTAAATCCAATTTTTGAATTTACCTAATTCTTGTTACTACTTTACTCTAATGAAACACCGTGACTTTTTACTCGCTATTACTTCGAGTATTTTATCACTCGCAGCTCCTTCGCTTGTAGCCTCTTAATCTAATCCATTTCTAACGCGAACCATCCCTTCCAGTGGTGAAAAAATACCAGTAATTGGTATGGGCACCAGGATTGCCTTCGATGTAAGTATTAATAATAACGCGATTCAAGAGCGCACCAAAGTGTATCGACACTTTTTTGAATCTGGAGGCGCCATGATTGATTCTTCGCCGACGTATAGCTTATCCGAGATGATCTTGGCAAATGTTTAGAGTAAATAGAACATTCAAACTCTCTTTCCTTGACCATCAAAGTCTGGACTCCTGGCCGTTGGTTCAGGGGAAACAAATGCAATCTTATTATGAGTCAATTTAAAACTGCAACGGTATAAATTCCATTCTACAGCTCTAATTTGTGGTTATTTTGACGCTACACAACGAAACCCTATTGAGCCATA
>JAPUHH010000119.1 GCA_027297825.1 Gammaproteobacteria bacterium | reverse complement strand
ATCGCATAGGCGCCAGCTTTGTCAAAAGGCTCTGGAGTTGAACAATATGCTTCAAGCTCACATGGGGTAATATCTCTAAAATACACCATTATATTCACCCTAGATTCATACACTCCTTCTATAGTCCTGAGGCACAATGCTGTTAACACCTGATGCTCACGACCGGAAAGCATATTCAAATAATGCTCAGCCATTTGTCGGTCTTGAGGCTTACCTAAAATTACCTCATCTAATGCGATAATCGTATCAGCCGCGAGTACCGGCAGGCATTGCATGGATGACGCCCAAACGTCTTCTGCCTTGGCACGTGCGATACGTCGCACATACCTCGCTGGCTTTTCTTGTGCTACAGGTAGCTCATCCACTATAGGCACCTGACTAGTGTAGAGAATGCCAAGCTGATCGAGCAGCTTGCGCCGACGACTTGAGGTAGAAGCCAGTATAAGCTCAACTCTAGATTGCATAGATGATTTATTCTTCAGCTATTCTCTATTCTCGATGATAAGGATGACCTTGAATTATTGTCCAGGCTCGATATAGCTGCTCTACTAACAGCACCCGTACTAGCATATGCGGCATTGTCAAAGTCGATAGCGACCATACAAAGTCAGCCTGATCCAAAAAATCTTGGGTAAAGCCATCTGGTCCACCTATATAAAGCGTCACCACAGGAAAGTTTTGCAGCCAATTTTCAAGCTTTTCGGCCAACACTATGGTTGTCCAAGACTTACCATGCTCGTCCAGTGCAATTCGCAGGCTGTCATTTGGAGTGTGTTTGAGTAAAAGCTCTTGCTCTTGCGCTTGCGCTTGTTTAATTGCTTGACTCTTAGAACGCTTAGCGGTCGCAATGGTATTAATTTGAACATTGCATTCTCGAGGCATACGCTCAATATATTGATTAACTCCCGCCTCAATCCATGATGGTGGCTTATCTCCCACAGCTAATACGTAAATTTGCACAATGATATTTCTAGCAGCTTCGCTATTATATTTTTGTTTAAAGAACTTGCTTGCGCTCGCTACTGACTTGCCAAAGTTTTTCTAAGCTATAAAAATCACGAGTTTCCTCTAACATGACGTGTACGATAACATCGAACAGATCAATTAAGACCCAAGCTCGATCTCGTTCCACGCCTAACATACCCAAGCTCTGCTCTTTAGCATCCAACACCAATCGATCAGCTAAAGATTTGACATGACGATCTGAGGTGCCAGTTACAATAATCATGGCATCAAAGAAATCAGATTTTCCACGTGTATCAATTAAGACAATATCTTTGCCTTTTAAATCTTCTAATGCATTAATTGCAGTTACTACAGTCTTGTTTTTTCCCATTCACACAACTTTTTAAGTATACAAATTATTTCTACGAATATAGTTCCACACATTTCCTGGCAATAAGTATCTAGGTTGCGCGCCTGTAGAGATACATTCTCGAATGGCAGTAGATGAAACATCTATTTCCTTAGCATCGCTTAGATAGATAAATCCGTTCAAGGCCCCAGATAGGTCCATTATGTCATCCGTACCATGCGTATCATATAACTCCTTTTCGCAACCTTCCTGTGGCAAACCATAACCAGAGCGCGGTAATAACATAATATGACAAATCAATAGCATCTCCTCAAACTGACGCCATTTACAAAAATTCAAAAAAGCATCAATACCAATAATCAATACTAGCGTCTGTCGTGACTTCGTCTCTGCACGCAGCTCTTTTAATGTATCAATCGTATAAGATAGACCCGATCGTTTGAGTTCTCGGTCATCAGCAATTAGTTTTGTATTTGCATTGGTTACCAACTCCAACATTTGCCAGCGATGTTGTGCATTGGCATGAACTACTTGTTTATGCGGTGACTGCTGACAAGGTATGAATCGAATTTGCTCGAAATCGAAGTGCTCTAATAGCGCTAATGCCAATTTGATATGCCCAAAATGAATTGGGTCAAAAGAACCGCCAAATATCCCTAGCACATATTTATTCCTAACAAATACACCAAAAAATACTTCTAGTATGCAAGTCTACTCACGGATGTTTCCATCTCCAAGCACAATAAACTTTTGAGTCGTAAGCCCTTCAAGCCCTACCGGCCCTCGAGCATGTAACTTATCTGTGCTAATTCCAATTTCAGCACCTAAGCCATATTCAAAACCATCCGCAAATCGAGTTGAAGCATTTACCATCACCGAACTCGAATCTACTTCGCGTAAAAATTTCTGTGCAATAGCATCATTGCTAGTAACAATGGTATCCGTGTGGTGAGAACCGTATTTTTGAATATGGTCCATGGCTTGCGAAAGCCCCTCAACAATACGAATCGATAATATAGGCCCTAGATATTCCTGATACCAATCCTGCTCTGATGCTCGGGCAATATTTGGTAAAATAGAGCAGGTTTGTGGGCAACCACGAAGCTCAACACCTTTGCTCTCATATTTATCCGCAAGGCTTGGTAATACTTGCTTAGCAATGGACCCATTAATCAACAATGTTTCCATCGCATTGCAAACACCAAATCGTTGCGATTTGGCATTTACAGCAATATCAATAGCCATGTTTACATCAGCGTCCTCTTGAATATAAACATGGCATACGCCATCTAGATGCTTAAGTAGTGGGATACGCGATTCTTGTATAACGCGTTCGACCAAGCCCTTGCCTCCGCGCGGGATGACAATATCAATATGCGCATCGGCTTGCAGTAGCGATTTAACAGCTTGCCGGTCTGGAGTGTTGATTACTTGAACAATATCTTTAGAAAGACCTGACTTATCAAGACCCGCATGGATACAATCCGAGATTGCATGGTTAGAATGTATAGCTTCAGAACCACCACGCAAAATTGTCACATTCCCGGATTTAATACATAGCGCAGCAGCATCAGCTGTTACATTAGGACGAGACTCATAAATAATAAGAATTACCCCAATGGGCACGCGCATTTTACCGACTTTTATCCCACTTGGCCGTGTCGCAAATGCAGTTGTCTCTCCAACTGGATCGGGCAAAGAAATCACTTGCTGCAGACCATCTGCCATTCCCTGTATGCGTGCATCATTCAGTTCTAGACGATCTAACAATGCATCATCAAGCCCTCGCTTCCTCCCCTCTTCTAAATCACGTGCGTTATGTTGTTTAAGTGTCGTACTCGATGCAAGGATCTGCTCAGCGATATATAGCAGTGCTTGATTCTTTGTCTCTGAGTTTGCGGCAGCGATTTCACGGCTTACTCGCTCGGCACGTCGCGTAACATCCGCGATGTAATTTTCGATTGCACCAGCTTGATCTTTTACAGCAACGCTCATAAATAATTATTAATCCGAATTTGAGAAATTAAATATCCTATCTAAGCAACTCTTGCTTAACATTTACAACCTTGACTCCTATGACTAGGCACATCTGTATTGATAAATATCATCGTTACAAATGAAATATTGCCCAAAAGAATTTTAAATATGCAACATTCCCTAGCTATGCTGATATTTGCACAGCGATGCTTAATTGTAGCAGTTCATGCCAGGGATTGCCGTTAGCACGACCTTTTATCACGCGATCCGTCCAGGCACATTGTTGCAGTAAAATTTCAGGCCTAGTCATCTGACTCTCGTTGCCCGTCCCTATATGCTGTTGGTGAATATGACTTAACTGAACTAGTTTTTCAATATGGCCCGATACTTGCCCCCTAGACTGTAACTTACTCGCATCCGCCATCTTTCTAATTTGCTCCGTCAGACCCCACAGCAACAAAGGCGGTGCAATATCTTCTTTTTCCAAGCTCTGCATAATACGCACAAGTCTTGATAAGTCCTTTTTTATCACCGCATCCATTAATTCATTCAAGGAATAGCGGCTACTGTTAGTCAACATAGCATTGATTGCTTGGATATCTAACTGCTTCGTTTCACTAATCAGTGCAATCTTTTCAATTTCCTGCATTGCAGCAAGTAGATTCCCTTCAACCTGCTGCGCGATCAATGCAACAATTTCATCCGTTACAGAAAAACCCTTAGAGTTTAATTTTTGCTTAATCCAACTTTTAGTTTCCACTTCGTTCAATGGCCATACACGCAACACCACCCCCGCCTTCTCAATAGCTTTTGCCCAGGCAGAATTTATTCCATTTCGATCCAACCTTGGCGCTTGCACTAATAGCATTACGTCTTCATGCAGGCCCTTCAGAAATGTTACAATAGCTTTAGACCCACTTGCCCCAGGTTTTCCTGTAGGTATTCGCAAGTCAATTAAAGTCCGCTCCCCAAATAGCGACAAATTATTATTTGCAGCTCCTAACTCAGACCAATCAAAGCCCTTTTCAACGGTAAGAATTTTTCGCTCCGTAAAACCTAATTCTTTAGCACGACTTCGCAGCATGTCCGCTGCCAGCATTTGTTGGTACGGCTCGTCGCCGCTAACTAACATCGCGGGTATCGGCGCTCGAGCGAGGTTATCTTTTAGTTGTGAAAAACGGATTTGCATTGTATATAGAGCCGGATAACTGCTGCCTATAATGGTTAAAGCCACAGGGTACACGAAAGCAGATAAATGGCACAATGTTCAGGACTAAGCGATTGCTCTATCACATCATATTAACAAGGAATACCCTAAACTAACGCTTGAAAGAATGTAGAGAGACATTAATCTCAATCAGCACCAGAATGGTAGAATTACAAGCGCAAAATCTATTCGATGAAGATGGACAAGTCGACCATGATCAAGTAGTCGAGCATGTTAACCGCAAGCTTAAAAAGCTTTTGCACACCTGTTTGCAGGAATGCTTTTCGATTGTTCAAGATACAAAATTTCGCCAACAAATAACAGAGCTGAGTAGTCGTGCGCGCGACGAAGCACTTGATGCCTTCCTCGCCAGACAACACGTAGTGACATCAGAATTTTATGTGGAAATTGAATCAAGATTTTACACATCCGCTTCTGTTATTGCGCGTACAAAAACATCAGAACATACGCAAACCAATACACTTTCCACAGATACAATTGAACTCGCATTAACCGTTGACAATATTATTAGTCGCAGCGAAAGTCGACATACAGAATCACTAGCAGAACTTGAACTACGCTTACAAGAGCTTTCATACCTAGCACATCCGGATTTCAATTCGCACTGCATGCACCCACAAGAATTTTACCCGCAGTTTCAAAATGCAATCGCACCGCTTAATATCTCAACCGACGGAAAAATTCTTTTATGCAAACTATTTTATCAGCAAATATCGCCGAAGCTATATGATTTTTACGCGCAATTGAACCAATTCCTAATGGATATGAAAATTCTGCCCTCTGCCAATTCAGTGAGCCATGCAACTATCACTGAGTCAACTTTAGCGTCAGAGGAAATAGAACATACTGACACTTTAGCCTCTACGGCAGTAGGACTCACCACAGGACAATTTTTTTCGCCCGTTGATGAAAATATTTTAAACCAAGAACTTTCACTGGGAAAAGAGCAATTTGATCAGCATACTCCTCAAAACCTAAAAGAAGACCCTGAATTTAGCACCATGGATGTCTACGGGCCCGGGCAAACTGGACTAGACCAAAACACCATCAGTCTTTTATTGCAGCCATACGACCCAGGCACAGCTTCAGATCCATTACCGGATCAACGCCGCCAATTTGTGCGCGCCCTTTCCACTGTGCAACAGGTAGAAGCCACAAGCGATGCCATTTTTCAAGCAGATCAAATAAAAACCGCAGTTCGCAGAACGCTACACGATAAAGGCGCATTAGATGCTTCAGAGATCGTCACAAATGAAGAGAACGTTATTGACTTTGTAAGTAATATTTTCCAGCTTATTTTAGACGATGAAACTTTATGCGACGCCATTAAAGCATTATTTGCGAAATTACAAATTTCGATTATCAAACTGGCATTGATAGATTTAACATTTTTTCAGAATCCTAAGCATCCAGCCAGATGCTTATTAAATAAACTAACTTCAATTGGCATTGGAGTTACGGCAAAAGAAGAGCTTCTATTCAACAAGCTTAAGTCTGTTGTTGATTTAATTGCTGAAAATTTTGAAACAGATACACATATATTCGAATTAGCTCTTGATGAAATTCAAAAGCTTGATATTCATAGTTTAGAACGAGAGCAAAAACAGAAAAAAGTGAAAAAAAGTAAAGCAAAACTAAAGGCGAAACATTCTGCAGCTAAACGCTTTGTTCTTCATACTTTCAAGAAACACCTAGATGAAAGAGAACTACCCAATCAAATGCTTGAGTTTTGTCTAAAGTGTTGGTCCCCACATATGGCCATCATCTTTATGAAACAGGGGAAAAAATCCAAAGATTGGCGCACATCTGTACGCACCTTACGCAAAGTGATTGAAGTCTCACAAGGAACGCACTCGTTGCATGAAATACATCAATACATTAAACAACCTAATGAGTTTTTTAATTACATTCATGATGAACTTGAGTATCTGATATGTAAAAACCAAGAACTTGATGAAATTATTGAAACAGCAGGAGCCTGGTATGCAACTTATCTACGTGATCTTCAACAAGAAGCAAAAGAGCTTAATGCACTGACTGAGAAAAATCACCAAGAAACGGAACATTCTGACAATGTTGTTCGCTTATTCAAAGATCTCTCATCGCCTGGGGAATCTTCACCTGTAGCCAATACATTTATACAAGAAAAGCCAGACTTCAATTTTGAAAAAGAAATTAAAGCATCACATGGATCAGAATTTGAGGCCGCACTCGATCAAGACGAAATGCTCGACAAGATTAAATTT
Source organism: Gammaproteobacteria bacterium (assembly GCA_027297825.1). Taxonomy (GTDB): domain Bacteria; phylum Pseudomonadota; class Gammaproteobacteria; order UBA4575; family UBA4575; genus JAPUHH01. The sequence continues at coordinate 9,383 of JAPUHH010000119.1, read as the reverse complement.
GATGATATATATGAGAAACAGACATCTGATCAAAGTTTTGCTATTGAGCATAATGAAAATGAACCTATGCAGGCCAACCCCATAAAACAGGATGCATCACCTATAGATATTACAGAAAAATCAGAAACTAACACAAAAGATACGCAGTCCCGCCATGAGGAAGATGATGCAATTGAGAACAAAGAACATGAGCAAGAAATAAAATTTACACTAGATGACATACCAGAAAGCATCGTACCAGGCACATGGTTAGAGATTTATCAAGGCGATACTAAAGCAATACGCCGACTCAAATTCTCTGCAACCATTGAAGCCACAAATAGCTTATTATTTACTGACCGCTCAGGTGACTACTCTTTAAAAATAGACCTACAAACCTTTATGCATGATTTCGCTGCAGGACGAACCCGTGTAATTAATGAGAGCAATCGTTTTGATTTAGCGCTTAGTTCTGTAATCAGCACTATCCGCGATGGCCATAGCAAGAGTACTAACTCCGGGTGAATTAACGTTATTATTTTTTAATGTCCATCATGCTAAGCTCTACTTAGTCGACACAATAATAATAGATAAAAGATGAGTCCAGATAGAATTGGCATAATTGGTCTAGGTATTATGGGTAAACCTATGGCGTTTAATTTGCTAAAGGCCAATTACAAATTAGGTTTATATGCACGGCGATATAGCTCTTTACATTCTTTCGAATCGCATGATGTAGAAATATTCAAGTCACCTGCAGAATTAGCTCAACATTGTACAATCACCATCACCATGGTTGAGGACAGTCCTGATGTAGCTGAAATTGTTATCGGTTCAAATGGGATTATTCATGGCGCCAATCGAAAGCACCTTGTAATTGATATGAGCACGATCTCTCCTGAAGTAACCCGACAACTTGCACAACGACTTAGCGATCAAAATGTAGATATGCTAGATGCTCCCGTTTCCGGTGGCGAGCAAGGAGCCATTGATGGCAAATTATCGATCATGGTTGGCGGAAATGCTAATGTATTTGATCGAGCTCTGCCCGTTTTTCAGTGCCTAGGTAAAAATATCATTCATGTGGGTGCTCATGGTGCCGGACAAGTCGCCAAGGCTTGCAACCAAATTTTAGTTGCACAAACGATATCAGCAGTTGCTGAGGCTTTCTTACTAGCTAAATCTTCCGGGGTAGATCCTAGTAAAGTACGTGATGCGCTATTAGGCGGCTTTGCTAGTAGTAAAATTCTAGAAGTACATGGCAAACGCATGCTGGATGATAACTATCAACCTGGTTTTAAAGCTAAGTTACATAATAAAGACATGAGGATCGCACTTTCTAGCGCGGTAGAAAACAAAATATCACTACCTGGCGCTAAACTGGTTGCTAGATACTTACAAGAGGTCGTTGCATCTGGAGATGGAGATCTCGACTCAGCAGCTATTGCAAAAATAATTTTTGGAGAAGTTAAATAGCCTTAGGTATCACTCAGTTCCCACAACTAATGATCTGCGATCGTTTGCAGGCGATAAACAATTGATTTTGCGGCATCACTTCGCATTTCATCAAATAACCGCTGCTCCTCTTCATAAGAACCTAACAGAGCACTTTTATCAAACAAGAAATCTCGATCAATATTGATACTTTGCTCACGAAGCAAATAGCTATTATCTGGCCTTTTTACATCGAAGGCCACTCTTAAAATTAGTTCATACTCTAGCGCCTTGCCAGCACTATCTAGGGTAAGCACGGATCTTTCAGTTTCTTCATGCAATATATTAATTAAGGCAGTCGCCTGATCTACCCCAACCACATTGATTTGATTCGTCTTGAGATTTTTTTCAATTAAGCGAATTAAATCTCGACTGGAGCTTGCACTTTGTACGGAAGTATTATCTAGACTACTTGAAAAATTCCCAGATCCAGCCAGCTGAAAACCACAGCCAACTAGCATGCCCAACAACATATATATGCAAAGAGTTCTCGTAACGCAAATATCCATTATGTCTTAGTTATGCCACAACGATATTCACTAAACGCCCTGGCACAATAATTATTTTCACAATATTTTTATCATCAGCAAAACGCTGTACATTTTCATTTGCCAATGCCATTTCTTTAATATGTTGATTATCTGCACTGCTAGAAACACTTATTGTAGCGCGCTTTTTACCATTCACTTGCACAATAATCTCAACAGTATCCCTTTTTAATGCGTTTAAATCTACACCAGGCCAGCTGGCTTGATAGACTGGTTTCGCATGGCCAAGCCTTTGCCATAAAACGTGGCACACATGCGGCACTATAGGTGCAAGCATTAGCACCACGGCTTCTAGCGCCTCTTGATAAACTGCACGTCCTTGAGATGAGGAATCTTCAAAGTCAGTAATCTCATTCACCAACTCCATATTGGCAGCAATAGCCGTATTAAATGTGTATCTTCGACCTACATCATCCGTTACTTTTTTTATCGTCTCATGAGTTTTGCGTCGCAAATTTCCCTGGTGTTGTTCTAGATCATTCACCACTATAGCATCACTGACTACTCCAACTTCTGCATGTGACTCAACCAAACGCCACAATTTATTCACAAAACGGAATGAACCCTCTACTGCAGTATCTGACCATTCCAAAGTATGCTCTGGAGGTGCTGCAAACATGACAAAAAGCCTTACGGTATCTGCACCATATTTTTTTATTAACGCTTCAGGGTCTACTGTATTACCTTTTGACTTAGACATTTTTGTACCATCTTTCAACACCATTCCTTGTGTTAGAAGATTTGTAAATGGCTCATCATTTTTACATAAACCTTCATCACGCATCAGTTTATTAAAAAATCTTGCGTACAAAAGATGTAAAACCGCATGCTCAATACCTCCAACATATTGATCCACAGGCATCCAATAATGCACACGCTCGTCTAACATATATGAATCATTATCGGCGCTGCAGTAACGTGCGAAATACCAACTTGACTCAAAGAAGGTGTCAAATGTATCCGTTTCTCTTATCGCTGACCCGTTACACTTAGGACATGTAACTTCAATAAAATCAGATAACGACTTCAATGGAGACGTCGAACCATCAAAATCAATGTTTTCTGGTAAGCGCACAGGTAAATCTTTTTCTGCAACCGGCACGGCACCGCAATTATCACAATTAATCATTGGAATAGGGCAGCCCCAATATCGCTGTCTGGAAATTCCCCAATCACGCAAGCGATAATTAACTTTAAGCTGTCCCTTGTTACTCTTTTCTAGTTCTGCTGCAATCTCTGCAAAAGCTTGTTGTGAACTTAAGCCGTTAAATTGTTGCGAATTTTGTAACCAGCCCTTCTCAACAAAGGCAGCAGTAGAAATATCTACTGTTGCACTGTCTTGATCTGGATAGATTACCGGCTTTATTGGCAACTTATATGCGGTTGCAAATTCCCAGTCACGTTGATCATGCGCAGGAACAGACATGATTGCACCGGAGCCATATTCAATTAAAACAAAGTTTGCTACCCAAATAGGAATTTTTTCATTTGTCAGTGGGTGAATTGCATGAAAACCGGTGTCAACCCCACGTTTTTCCAAAGTACTCATTTCTGCTTCGGAGACTTTAGTCTGTTTACACTGCTTTAAAAATTCTGCAATTTCTGATGAAGATTGTGCGGCCTGCTCCGCCAAAGCATGCTCAGGAGCGATTGCAACATAAGTAACTCCCATTAAAGTATCCGGGCGGGTGGTAAACACACGTAAAGATGTCTGTTCATCAACCTCAAATTTAATTTCTACGCCTTCAGAACGCCCTATCCAGTTAGCCTGCATAGTTTTTACTTGCTCTGGCCAATTTTCAAGCTGCTCTAAATCTTTTAGCAGTTCATCAGCATAGTTTGTGATTTTTAAAAACCATTGTGCAATTTCTTTACGTTCTACAAGTGCACCAGATCTCCAGCCACGGCCATCTATGACCTGCTCATTAGCTAAAACAGTTTGGTCTACAGGATCCCAGTTAACCACGGCTTTTTTCTTATATACCAAACCTCTTTCATACAACTTGGTAAAAAACCATTGCTCCCAGTGGTAATACTTTGGATGACAGGTCGCCAACTCACGACTCCAGTCATAGGCAAAACCTAAACGCTGGAGTTGAGCACGCATATAATCAATGTTTTCGTAGGTCCATTTCGCAGGCGGAACTTTATTCTCGATCGCCGCATTTTCTGCAGGCAAGCCAAATGCATCCCAGCCCATGGGCTGTAAAACATTTTTACCCTGCATACGTTGATAGCGACTAATAACATCACCGATGGTGTAGTTGCGTACATGGCCCATATGTAAACGCCCACTCGGGTAGGGAAACATAGACAGACAGTAGAATTTCTCTAACTGATCATCCTCGACAACTTCAAATGCTTTTTGCTGTTGCCAATAGTCTTGAACTGCAAGCTCAAGTTCCTGATGATTGTAGGGATTTTGCATGCGGATTTATTCGGCTCGCCTAAAAGCGTGAGAGCATAACAGCTAAAATCGCTGCGCCTCAATACGGAATAGTGGTTTATATATCAGCGGCTCTTAACGACCATAAACATCTTCATATCGAGTAATATCATCTTCACCCAAATAGGTGCCAGATTGCACTTCGATAAGTTCTAGCGCGATTATGCCTGGATTTTCCAAACGATGCTTGGTGCCCACAGGTATATGGGTTGACTCATTCTCACTGAGTAAAAACTCTTCCTCTCCACGCGTGACTTTAGCGATGCCTTTAACGACAATCCAATGCTCGGCGCGATGATGATGCATTTGTAATGAGAGAATTTGCCCTGGATCTACGGTAATGCGCTTCACTTGGAATCGATCCTCTATATCGACGGTCTCGTAAGCTCCCCACGGCCGATAAACCTTAGGGTGTATATCCACTTCACTACGTCCGGCCTGCTTAAGCTTAGTGACAATATCCTTAACTTCCTGAGTGCGGTCACGTGGTGCGACTAATATTGCATCTGCAGTTTCGATTATCACTTGGTCTTTCACACCAACCGCCACAACTAAGCGTTTATTGGCGTGGATATAGCAGCCAGTGCAGTCTTCTGCGATCACATCGCCGTAAGTCACATTATCATTAGCATCTCTTTCGTAAGATTCCCATAAGGCATGCCAAGAACCTACATCACTCCAATCACTTTCAAGAGGAACCACTGCAGCTTTAGTAGTTTTCTCCATGACTGCATAATCTATTGAAATATTAGGTGCTTGCGAAAACATTTGCGCCTCTAAACGAATAAAATCAAGATCTTTTTCACTTTTTGCATAAGCCTGGCTACAAGCACTATATATTTCTGGCTGTAAGTGTTTTATTTCATCTATAATAATATCTGCACGAAATAAAAACATGCCGCTATTCCAAAGATAATCACCCTTTTCCAAATAAGCTTCTGCTGTAGCAGTATCTGGCTTTTCGACAAACTCCTCAACAAGGTGGATTTTCTCACCATTTGCTATGATGGAATTCGTTTTATCTTGCTTGATGTAACCGAAGCCAGTTTCTGCACGTGTAGGTACGACGCCAAAAGTCACCAGCATGTCCTGCGCGGCATGCTGTGCAGAAGTAACGGCTAATTGAAATTGATGAATGTCTGTAATGATATGGTCAGCTGGCAGCACCAATAATTGTGCATTTGGATCTTTACTTAAAGCATGAATGGCCGCGATTGTTATCGCAGGCGCGGTATTACGACCGACTGGTTCTAATATAATATCTGAATTTTCTATATTCGCTTGGCGTAATTGTTCTGCTGCCATAAATCGATGTTCGTCATTACAGATGACTAACAAATCATCAACGCTCCCTAGATTGACTACCCTTTCTATCGTTGCTTGAAACAAGCTCTTACCATCTTTTAAAGGAATAAATTGTTTCGGATAAAGTTTTCTGGACAACGGCCACAATCGGGTACCGGAACCACCGGATAAAATTACGGGCACTAAAGAAGGTAAAGACATATTGTGTTTGCTTAGTTATTAAGTGATAAAAATTAAGCTTGCTTACGCTGCTGCATTTTCCACTGATAGAGACAGATTATAAACATAATGCCAAATAAAATTGTGACAATCCCCCAATTTCCCCAACGTGAATATGGCGTTAATCCACTATACGGCTGGATTTTTGCCCTGATGACATCTTCCTTAAACTGAACTGATTTATTGATGATTGAACCATCTGGAGCAATGATTGCGCTAATACCTGTGTTAGTTGCACGTAAGAGATATCTGCCTGTTTCTATTGCTCTCGATCGTGCTATTTCTAAATGCTGATGAGGCGCAAGCGAATCTCCAAACCACGCATCATTACTTACATTAATTAAGAATTTTGCATCAGGCAAGGCCTCTATAACCTCGTTTCCATAGACTGCTTCATAGCATATTGACGCACCAACAGGATGGCCTTTTAAGCTAACTAATGGACGTCCTTCTCCCTCAGACAAATCCTCCATGGGTATCTGTATATACCGGTCTAAAAATGATATCAAACCCCGAAAAGGGATGTATTCCCCAAACGGCACTAGGTGTTGTTTTTGATAAAAACTCAAACCCTCACCCAACGCCATTACACTATTGAAAACCTTGCCGTTACTAGGATCATAAGTAAACACACCCACCAAAAAATCAACATTGTTATTTTGTGCAGTTTCGCTGAGTTCTTTAATGAATGAATCTTTTACCAGAGTGTAATACGTTGGTATAGCCGTTTCCGGCCAAACGATTATGTCTGCATCAAGATGAGCTTCACTCAATTGCATATATTTACTCATGATAAATGGATGATTTGTCCGATCCCATTTCATTTCCTGAGAGATATTACCTTGCACTAAAGCAATGCTGAGCTCCTCATCCTCAGCTTGAGTCCAAGTGATTTGATTTGCCACCATCAAAGACAATGCAACCAAAGCTAAAGAAATTAATGCCAATACTTTTTGTCTAAATTTACCTAGCGCTATTACCACAACAAGACAACTCACTAAAAGCGCAAGCCACGTTGCCCCATACGTGCCAAAAATAGGAATAACATCTTGTAGTGGACTGGAATGATGTGCGTGCCCTAGCAATAGCCAAGGAAACCCCGTAAAGATCCAACTGCGCAACCATTCGAATAATGCCCATAACGAAGAAAATGCTAACGCACTAGTAAAAGAAAAATACGCATTACAGCGCAACTTGCAAAATATATAGGTCGAAAAAGCTGGAAATAGTGTTAATACTATTACCAATAAACTCGCAAGAAATGCACTAAGAAAAATAGGTGCATGCCCAAACTCGTGAATACTATTAAAAGTCCATGGAACCCCAAATCCAAAAAAGAATAACCCAAATATTATACTTAGCAAAAACGCATCAAGCGCAGAACGATTGATAATACTTACATATAACAATGCTGGGCATATCAAGGTTAGCCACCAATATGAAAACGGTGCGAATGCACCCACCAGAATAGCCCCCGCAATAGCTACGATTATTCTTTGTGCATATGCAGGCATAATGACATTGTAATAAAAAGCTTATCAAGCAAGCTTGATTTGGGTAACAATATAATCAGTTAATAGAGTTATGGATGATGTGCTACATTAAGCAAATGCAATCTTCTTCGATCGGCACGTAGCACTTCTATCTTAAATTTATCAAATTCAATTTTTTCGCCATTCTTTGGCAGATGACCAAATTTACTCAGCACTAAGCCGCCAAATGTCTCGAAATCAGTATCGCTATAATGTGTCGAGAAAAACTCATTAAAGTCCTCTATAGGGGTTAGCGCTTTAATTCCATAATTACCTTTGGAATGTTCGAATATATAACGATCCTCTTCTGCATCATGCTCATCTATTATTTCACCAACAATCTGCTCTAACACATCCTCGATAGTTACCAAACCTGATACACCACTATATTCATCCACAACCATGGCCATATGATTACGCCCATCTCTAAATTCGCTTAATAATGTATTTACACGCTTAGTTTCAGGCACAAACACAGCGGGACGCAGAACGTCCTCCAAATTGAACTGATCTTGTCTACCTTCGATGAAATAACGTAATAGGTCTTTTGCCAACAAAATACCTAGCACTTCATCTTTACTATCTCCAGTTACTGGAAATCTTGAATGTGCAGAATCTATAATAATTGGCAATATATCTTGCAAAGAATCACCTTCATGCACCACTACCATTTGGAAACGAGGAATCATGATATTTTTTACTTGCATTGCTGATACCTGAAATGCACCTTCAATCATCTCAAGCACATCCATCTCAATAATGTTTTCTTCCTCGGACTTACGCAACATATTGATAATTTCTTCACGATCTTTAGGGCTTCTATCCAAAAGATTTTTGAAAAATGTAATCAAATTCGAATTTCCTACCTTATTATCACGCTTACCTTTCATAATTTACTTTAATAAGGGTTACCCATTCCAAGTTGCTCTAAAATATTAATTTCCAATGCCTCCATTATTTCAGCCTGACTATCATTCTCATGACCAAACCCTTGCAAGTGCAAAATACCGTGCACCAGCAAATGCGCCCAATGCGAAGTAAGCTTCTTTTCTTGATCCACTGCTTCTTGAAAAACTACTGATGCACATATCACAACATCACCAAGAATATTTAGCCCTAGCTCCTCTGGAATATCTGCACCAAATGACAAAACGTTAGTAGGTTTATCGATATTACGGTAACGCTTATTGAGCTCGCGCACCTCATTTTCGCCAACTATACGCAAGCACACATTTGAATCAATCTCTGGGGAAGGAATCTTCTGTGCCCACGCCTTGAATTCTGATACTGAGGGGATATTGGCATCTTGCACTGCCAACTGAACATCTAATTGTATTGCCATTCCTCAGGGATACTTTAGTTTTTAGAGTCACTGTCATAAGCAAGTATAATTTTCTTAACCAAGGGGTGGCGAACCGCATCTTGTGCACCAAATCTACAAAATGAAATACCTTTAGTATTTTTTAGCACGCGCATAACATGTTTCAAACCCGACTCTTTATTAACTGGCAAATCTATTTGCGTCACATCACCCGTTACAATCGCTTTAGAACCAAAACCGATACGAGTAAGCAGCATTTTCATTTGTTCTTTAGTTGAATTTTGCGCTTCGTCTAAAATAATAAAGGCATCATTCAAAGTTCGCCCTCGCATATATGCCAATGATGCAATTTCAATTATATTTTTATCGATGAGCTTGTTAACTTTTTCATGACCCATGATTTCGTAAAGTGCGTCATACATAGGTCTTAAATAAGGGTCCACTTTTTGCGCTAAATCCCCAGGCAAAAATCCTAGCCGCTCACCCGCCTCAACGGCAGGCCTGACTAAAACAAGTCTCCGAATGTTATCTTTCTCAAG
>JAPUHH010000118.1 GCA_027297825.1 Gammaproteobacteria bacterium | reverse complement strand
TTCTAGACCTCTACCCTTAAGTTGATTATGCAAATTACTCATCGCTGGCATTTCTTTAGGGCAAGGTGCAGACGAAGTCGCCCAAAAGTTTAGTACAACATATTTGCCTTGATATCCATCAAGACTTACCTTGCTGCCATCCACCGCAACTAAATTAAATCCGCTAGCCTTTGGTTTGCCAACAATAGGGTCCATTAACGTTTCTGCCAATACGACACCCAATGACGAAAACACCAGCATGAATATTAATATTAATTCCATCTTTCGCATTGTTACTTTATCCCTTCAGCCTATAGCTAAGTCGTAAATTTATGTATTAGTAGGATTAATTAATTGTCAATAAGTTCGAACGAGCTCTTAGAAACAGCATAGGTTTGAATACATTCAACCTAAGCAGTAGGGTATAGCTTTTTTAAGGCTTTTTTCATTAGAATTCTAGCTTATTTTCATGCGATCAATTGGGATCATCCGTACTGATATCGCCTATTGGTGCGGCAAAAGCATCTGCCACAAGAACTGCAACATTCCCACCTGTTAAAGATTCAAGAAAAGCCACGACATCATCAATTTCAGCATCGCTTAAAGCTAATGGCTTAATCAATGGACTCAGCAACTCATTTGGAACTCCACCTTGGTTATAAAACTCAACTACTTCACGCAAATTTTGCATAGAACCATCATGCATATAAGGTGCAGTCAATGCCACATTACGCAAACTTGGTGTGCGGAATTTCCACCGGTCATTTGGATTTTCGGTAATTTCGTATAACCCCAAATCATTTATTTTTGGTCTTGAAACCGCTCGAATCACACTTGTATCTAGGTCTGCGAATACTCCTGGCGCTAACTGTACTCTTGTAGTTTTTGGCTCAATACCCATCGAAACTTGATACCCAAGACCCGTATTATGCAACTTGTCATCACTAAATAATGCGTATTCTTCTTCAATCAAATGACATGCACTACAAGCGCCCACCCCGGTGAAAACATTAAAACCGCGTTTCACCTGCTCCGTTACAGCATCTTCTTGTTGACCAAATTTCCAGCGATCGAATGGTGAATTAGCCACATTGAGAGTTCGTTCGTAGCTAGCAAGCGCCATACCAACCGTTTCCATAGTAGGCCCACGACCATTAAATGCTGCTTCGAACAGTTCATCATATTCATTAATTGCTATAATTTTATTGATCACATAACCAATAGAAGGGTTAGCCATTTCACTGCGCGCTAAAAATGGCGACCATACTTGTCGTTCTAATGTAGTTTCTCGACCATCGTGAAATATCTTTCCTAAGTATGCAGAATTATAAATACTCGGTGCATTACGCTTGCCGGTGCGCCCTTCAACTCCAACAGCAGTTTGTATTTCATTATTTGTAAAACCTTGTTCTGGGATATGACAGATCGCACAAGAAAATGTGCCATTAATAGATAAGCGTCGATCGAAAAATAGCCTTCTACCCAGTAACACTTTTTCTACGGTAATAGGATTGTCTTTAGGCACTAGAACGGCAGGCAATCCTAAAGGAGGGGTCACTGCAAACTCCAAAAGATCAGCTTCTTTACCCTTGCTTTTACGTTTTTGCAGATCCATTGAATTCGTTTTGTAATCGACAGAGTCGTAGCCTTGTTTATTGTCGCCAGGTCCAAATACTGCATTGCTCTGTTGCGCTTCAATATCCGTTGAACTCTGCAAATTATTTGCAACAAAGATTAAACTCATAACACCTAAAAGTAACAAGGTATTAATAATTAAAAGTGCATTCCTCTTAATAGCGGACATCATTCATTTACCTGCTCATGCAAAAGTTCAGGCGAAATGCCATCTTCAATTAGGAGTGTTTTGATATCAGTACTCACAAGTTGATCATGCAGAAATGAAACACTGTATTCTTGTCTAATATTTTTAGATCGATCAATTAAAAACGCGCGCAACACGTGTGCCATTGTACCTTTAAAATTTCCCTCATCATCAAATTCTTTAATCACCATCTGTCCATATTGTTTAATAATGGGCTCTAAAGCTTGTTCGGATGTAGTGGTTAGAAACAACCACTGTGGATCACTCTCTTCAAAACCCGCACCATATAATTTCATTACTTCTGGGGTGTCATGCTGCGGATCAAAACTTATGCTGATTAGACGGATCTTATCAGCCACGTTGGAATTATTTTTAAAGCGTTCTTTAATTTTATAGAACACCGCCGTCGCAAGCGGACACCCATTTAAATCAGTGCAACTACTATAAATAAAAGTAAGGAGTACGATTTTATCTGCGAAAAGATCCTCCAATTCAACAGGCACACCATCCACTCCTAGAACAGACCCTCCATTAGCAGAACCAATTTTTGGCAAAGTATACGTACCAGGCTCGGGCACTTCATAAGGCAAGTTTGGCATCCAACCATCCGCCATCACCATCACCCTCACTTCAGCGAGTGCAGCATGCGAACCGGGTAGAGGCTCGCTCTCATCACGATTACACGCCGTTATTGCAATTAGCAACATGCTAACAACTGTTTGAATAAAACGCTTTTTCATCTATTAAAATTTCTCAGAAACAACAAGGCCGCCTCGTAGGCGGCCTTGTTTTGTTATCTAGATTTTTAATTACATTGCTGTAACAGAGCCGACTCCTTACTCTACTTGAGACAACATTGAATCTGTTGAGTTCGGCGTTTGCGAGTACAGTGAATACGCACCAAACCGCATTTGGTGTGCACGACCGAGCTTAAGCTTGTAGAAGTCTATCGTAAACTCATGAGCAAGTTTTTTGCCATTCCAAGTAAACAATTTGAAATACTGCTCATCAGAATCACCGGTCTTATCCCAGTTACCTAATAAAGATGAGGTGAAGTAAGCACGCTTACCATCCCAACTTTGTGAAATCATATTCACTTGCGTGGCAATTTCTTTCTCATAGGTTTGTTTAGGATTGTGTGGGTCCGAAATATCAAAAAACCGAGTCTTACCATCCAAAAAGGTTTGCACCCAAAGACCTTGATCGTCTGCGGTAATTGAAATATCAACCGGTAATGGCACTTTAGATGGGTCACCGATGTCGCCAACGGATTTTGCTTGCCACTCACCTGCCTCATCTTCATATATTAACCAAATTTGCGAAGTTAAAGCAGTGGTTGTGAAACAGTAGTTGTTGTTAGCGCCCCAAGCACAACGGATTTCTAAAGGCGCACCAGGAACTTCAAAAATTTTCTTAGGTTTGCGTGTATGCAAATCCCAAACGACTACAGTATTGCCAAAGCGCTTCATTGCTTCTGGGTCCGATAGCATTTTGCCAAAGTCCATCATGTAGTTAGACCAGCCAGTAAACGAAGAAGTGAGCATGATATTACGTCGTGGTAACACACGAACATCATAGCCGTAACCATCTGCAGAATTGCCAACTTTTTCTGCGCCACGCAGGTCTTCATCGGTAGGATTCCAATAAGCAGTAATAAAATCACCCTCGTTGGTCCATTCCGACATTCCGGTGCGACCACCATGATCTACATTATTAGAGAGTGCGCTAACCATGATACGACCTGGCATTGCATACATGGTATGAGGGCCAACCATACCACCGGTTTTTTCTACAAAGTCAGTGATAACTTTATGTAGGGTAGGTTTACCAGGGTTGGTGTAAACATCAAAGATAAAAATCTTGTTGCTGTCTATACCACCCGCGAATAGATAACGACGATCATCCGTTAAACCAGAGTGATGGGCTTCATTACGCCCACCTACCGATAATACATTTACAACTTTTCCGTAATTGTTTGACTCAGGATTTACAGAAACTGTAACCAACTTGTCTTGGGCATCGCCCATGCCTTCAACACCTAAGGTCCAAACATATACATAGTCTTCCTGACCTATAATCTTAGCCATGTAGGGAGACATGCATGTCTCATCTGCCATTACTGTAGATTGAAAACCAATCACAGATGCGAGTGTGACACATAGAAATGCAATGGTGCTTTGCATCCACTTGGCTTGTTTTGCCATTATCTTCATAATCTTATGACTCCATATCGTTTTAGTTTTGTTTAACTGAGGGTCTAAATTCTACTTCAAGCTCGAAACATTCTAGCCTCTAGGCCGGTATTAAATAATGACCCAAGTCAGTTAGTAATCGATCGTGGCATTATGCCGCATCTATCTGCCTATTCAAAGGCATATAAACCCTCTATCACCTTCAAAATCAATGCGCTAGAAAAATAATTAGGCAAAAAACTAGGCGAAAGAAATCAATTTAATAACACAAATCATTCTTAAAATAAGCCATTGTTATCATTATTAAAATTATCCTTCTAAAACTATCCTCCCCAAGGAACTGACCACCACATTAGGACCTCTAAGAATAGATCGGCTACTATAAACAGTATTAT
>JAPUHH010000117.1 GCA_027297825.1 Gammaproteobacteria bacterium | reverse complement strand
AAAGCGGACACTAGCAAGTTAAGAATTTATTCATGAAATTAATATTATTTTTAGCAGGCATAGTGACTTTTACGTCAGCTTTTTCAAATGAAGACTATGCTATAAGCGATATGGAAATAATAAATTGGATAGAGGAGGGCACTTGGGTAAAAGATCCTGATGCGCCAGAATATGGGACTGAAGGAGGTACACAAATTTATGCAAGAAATAGAAAAGCGCTTTTAGTTCGTTATAAATCGCATAAATGTATTGAACCATATGCATTTGTAAGTGCAACATGGGCAGTCAAAGACCGCGTATTAGAACTAACGGTAATAGATAGTGATGACCAACAGGCATACCCAGTTGGGGAAAAAATTCGGCACCGAGTAAATTTTATCAAACACAAGAAATTACAACTAGAAGGTGAGGATGGGCATAAACATAATCTGATCAGAGAAATTTCTGGATGTGTTGAGCCATAAAAATCAAATGACCGCTATTGGCCGATAGCAGACATAAATACTATTTTTTTGTAATAACCATATCAAATTCGATTAGCTTTTGGCGCTCATTTCCAATCCATTGTGTTTCAAGTGTATTAAATCCATCTGCAGTTACAATAAAATGTATATGCGGTATAGGCATATTTGGCCATTCAGTCTCAAATTCAAAGCGTCCTTCCTTATCTGTAAACAGGTACGCATATAGATAGTCTTCGTATCGACCTTTCTCACTACCTTGCCAATGTGCAACCTTTGCATTAGGAATTGGTTTACATCCGTTTTCAGATAAAACTCGGCCCCTAACTATTACCCCTTTGCTTATATTTATTTTCTCGATTGTTACGGGTTTATAGTGTGAACCCGTAGTTCGATGTGGGGTAGGTTCACAGTCTGCTGCAATTACGTTAATCGGGATAAATATTGAAAAGATTAAAGGAATTATATAAATACGCATGTATATGGCTTCCCAGCGTTTATTCTTATACAAATAGACCACTCAATGACTTATTTTGTTACAGGCGCATTTCCGCAAATCTATAATATTATCTATATATGTCGAATGACCGCTATTGGCCGAAAGCAGACATTAGGATTTATTTTTCAGTAATAAATAATCTGATTATGCATGCCGAAATTGTATTTTCAGATGAATGATTGCTAACAACACAATGCGGACATTCGCTAGTTGCCGATTAGCTAATCTGGATGCGTAAATTGTAAGTTTAACCCTTATTACAAAAGGGTTGTGTCATTTTTGCCAATCTCGACATTAGGTTTATAATATAAAAGAAAAATAGGGTGTTAGTAGAATTTGTATTTTAAATAAAGCTAGTCATTTAAATTAATTACGACAAGTATTTAAAATATAATAATAATAAAAGGTGGAGGGTTGAATCATGTATGAAACTCTAGCGCTTCTAGCAGCTTTCGTTTTTCTCTATAGCATTTCAAGTGGAGGACTGGAACGCACACTCTTTAGTGGTGCAATTGTGTTTGCCGCCTTTGGATTCATTTTTGGCCCACTGGGACTGGATTATCTTGTTCTTGATATCGAGGGAGAGGGTCTACGTATACTGGCCGAGATGACGTTAGCACTAATCTTGTTCATAGATGCCGCTAGTGCAAACCTAGATGTGCTAAAACAACACATACGAATACCCCGTAATCTTTTATTAATTGCTCTTCCGCTAATCATCCTTTTTGGCTTCGGCGTTGGTGTCCTTATTTTTGGCGGGCTGACGTTAATCGAAATTGCAATTCTTGCAACCATTCTAGCACCGACCGATGCCGCGCTGGGTAAAGCAGTGGTAACGAATAAAGCTGTACCCGCAAAGATTCGTGAAGGATTAAGTTTTGAAAGCGGCTTAAACGACGGTATTTGTGTACCGATTTTATTTATATTTCTTGCGCTCGCATCTAAATCTGGCATTGAGGGTGACACCACAATGCACGCATTAACACTAGTAGCAGAAGAAATTGGGATTGGCGTTGCCGTAGGAGTTGGTTTGGTTGTATTGGGAAGTTGGCTGCTCAAGCAGTTTTCTAATCGTGGGTGGATTACGGAAACCTGGAAACAGCTACCTGTTATAGCGTTGGCTGTATCGTGTTTTACCGTTGCTCAATATATAGGGGGGAGTGGGTTCATTGCATGTTTTGTGGGAGGACTTTTATTCGGCTGGATCGCAAAAAATCACAAACATAAACTTCTTTTCGCTGCAGAAGGGGGTGCAGATACACTGGCGCTGATCACATGGGTAGTATTTGGGGCTGCGGTTGTTGGCCACACAATAGATAAATTAACTTGGGAACCCCTTCTCTATGCCGTTCTTAGCCTCACTGTAATTCGGATGATACCTGTCTTCCTTGTACTTTTAGGCACACAGCTGCGAACTGATGAAAAATTGTTTATTGGCTGGTTTGGGCCCCGCGGTCTAGCTACTATTGTGTTTGCTGTGATTGTGGTGAACGAAAATCTTCCGGGAGGAGACACCATCGCACTCACGGCAGTTTGTACCATTGTATTGAGCGTTGTTTTCCACGGAATTAGCGCAAATCCATTTGTAGCAGCACTTGCATCAAGGATAGGGAGATCAGAAGGAATATCTACTGGAGATAATAAGGACTAAAAACTCGAGTAGAACAAAGTGACTATTTCCCGAAAAGCAAAAGAAGCGATCAAAACTGCTTTGGCAATGACCATTGCGTATGACATTGCGTTGAGCCTTGGTTGGGACCGTCCGATGTGGGCAGGGTTTGCAGTAGCGTTTATAAGTTTGGCAACCGTTGGACAGTCCCTCAACAAGGGTGCTATGCGCATGTTAGGTACCTTTGTAGGTGTCGGTGTTGCACTTGTCATCATTGCACTTACGGCTCAAGAACGCTGGCATTTCATCTTTATATTGTCTGTCTATATTGGTTTTTGTACCTACATGATGAGTGGCGCAAAGCACAGCTATTTTTGGAACGTGAGTGGATTTGTATGCGCAATTATTTGTTTTGATGCTGGACCGAATTCAGAAAACGCATTTAGCTTGGCAATGTTGCGTGCTCAGGAAACCGGTTTGGGTATTTTAGTTTACAGCCTGATTGCATTTCTGATCTGGCCCAGTAGTTCTCGCAATGAGTTCTATGCAATTGTACAAAAACTATCTTCGACACAACCTCAGCTATTACATGCCTACTTTCAACTATTAACGGATTCAAGTAATACTAAGCAGGCTCAAACATTGCGACTGCAGGAAATTCAGATTCGCACTCAATTTAGCGCACTCCTAGATGCAGCAGAAACAGATAGTCATGAAGTAAAAGAGATGCGCCAACAATGGCGCCTTTATCAATCTAAAGCAGTTGAGCTAGTCGAAGCTATGGAACGTTTACGAAACAGTTTCGCAAAACTACAAGAATTAGATGTATATCAATTGTTGCCGAACCTCGAAGAATTTCGTACTGAAATTCACGAAAGATTAAAACAAACTGAACAAATGTTCGTTACAAAAAAAATTGATCATCATCCGACTGATATTTCCTTAAAGTTAGATCGTGATAAGTCGGACACACTATTAAATTTTCAAAAAGCATCATTAGCTTTGTCTTACTCACAGTTTCAACATTTAGATAAGCTTACTCGTGATCTTTTTAACATTGTTAAGGATATTAAGGAGTGTAAGCATACAAAGAAACAAGTCAGTACAGCGCAGCATTCAAATTCAATGTTTGTATTGGATGTTGATCGATTTAGCTATGCAATACGCGTGATGATGATTATGTTCTTGGCATACCTCTCAGTAATTTATATTGATGACATACCGGGAAAGTTTACCATTGTGACGATTGCGACGGTATTTGGAATGTTCGTATCAGCAATGCCTCAACTAAGCGTATGGCTATTGTTGATGCCTGCTTTGCTTGGAATTTCATTTGCTGGTTTTGTTTATATATTCTTGATGCCTCAGATTTCAAGTTTTATAGAACTAGGACCTCTGATTTTTGGCGTAACCTTTGTAATCTGCTATTTGTTTGCAACACCAAAGCAAGCCTTAGGAAGAGTTTTTGGATTGGCGATGTTTATTGTTATTACGGGGATCAATAATCAACAGTCATACAGTTTTCTTTCTGTTGCAAATACAGCATTGATGTTTCCATTAGCGTTCATGATCATTTCAATCACTGCATACTTACCTATATCCTGGATTCCAGAACATGTTTTTGAGAGGCTGCTTAAAAGGTATTTTTATATCTGTGCTTATGTTTTTTCTTCAAGATGAGAAAAATCACAAAAGAATAGCTCTTTTTTAAATAATTAAAAAACTGCCTTTCATGCAAATGAAATTGTAAAACTACCTCTAAAACTGAATTTCTGGGTCAAGCATATCGGTAATAAAGAAAAGTCTGGTGCTACCACAGAGCAAATACAAGCATTAGTGAATAGTTTAGAAACGCTCACATTGCGTGTTCAAGATTTTCAAAAAATACAAAAGGATCCGCAAGCATTCGTATTGGAACAGGAAATGCAAAATGACATGCAAGTGTGGTATCAACAGATACAAGACACCCTTCAAAAGCTATCGGAAGAACCAACTGCTGAGAAGCTTGAAGTCTTTCGTAGCAAGCTAGATGAAATTGTTGAACACTTTGAGCAACATATAGAAAGAACACTGAACAAAATAGACACGGCGCAATTCAGCAAACAGGATGGTGAAAATTTTTATCGCTTGCTGGGCGCATTTCGAAGTGTTTCAGAGGCGCTGGTCGATTACGCTAGTAATGCCAAAGACATTGACTGGACACAATGGCGTGAAGAACGATTTGCTTAATTAATAACAATTAAAATGAATTATCCCATTCCTCATGAGTTCGCAATTGGTGGAGTTTATCTACCACCCATGTTAGTTGCCAGTATATTAGGAGTTTTGGTAACAGTTATCACTGTGCGATATCTTAATCGCTATAGGTTGTCACGACACCTTTTTTATCCTCCATTGGTATCTATATCATTAATAATTATTTACACCATATTAATTGGAATTTTTGTAATAGGGATGTAACACGTGAAGTTTGGTCAAAAATATTTGTGGACTGGAACGATTGTCCTAATCGCAATTTTAGTGGTCTTGCTTAAATATTGGGACTACGTTGTGAACCCTTGGACGCGAGATGGTCAGGTTCGTGCCAAAGTTGTGCAAATTACCCCCCGTGTATCCGGTCGAATTGTCGAAGTTGCAGTAAAAGATAACCAATTTGTTAAGAAGGGTGATCTTTTATTTCAAATCGATCCTCGTACTTACGAGGCGAGTTTTGATCAAGCTCAAGCGCAATATGATAAAACAGGCGATAATTATTTAGCGCAGGAAAAACATGTTGAGGCGGCGGAGGCGCAAGTCGAAGTTTCGCGTGCAAAAATTTTACAGGCACAAAGCTCTATTAAGGAAATCGATTCGGAAATTGAGAAGAATAGAGCAGAACTTGCGCGACAGAAAGAGTTGTTGCCAAAGCACGCAACCTCACAAAAATCGCTAGATCGTGCCCGTGCAAATTACGATGTCTCAGTACAGCAACGCGTGGGTGCAAAGGCGGCAATATTTCAGGCCGAGGCAAATTTAGCAGAAGCGGAAGCAAATCTGGCAGAGGCTCATGCTAAGCTAGGTGCATTGGGAGATGCAAATGCCAGTATCCGTGAAGCACGTGCATCAGTGCAGCAGGCGCAACTAAATCTCGAATTTACAAAAGTGATTGCTTCTGCGGACGGTTATGTTACCAATCTTAACCTCTGGCTTGGCAGTCAAGCAGTAACTAATCAACCTGCTCTGGCTTTAGTGGATATTAACAGTTTCTGGGTTCATGGATTTTTCAAAGAGACTTCCATTGGACGCATTCGTAATGGTGATAAAGCTATAGTTACTTTAATGGCTTATCCAGATTCACCTATTGAAGGCCACGTTGATAGTTTAGGTTGGGGAATTGCGCAACAAGATGGCAGTACTGGCTTTAATTTATTACCTAATGTTAATCCTACATTTGAGTGGATTCGATTAGCACAACGTGTTCCGGTTCGAATCCATCTAGATAAAGTGCCAGAAGGAGTTGAACTGCGTGTCGGTACTACTGCTTCGGTCTTGGTAAAGACGGGTTCAGGTCAGTCGAAATAGATTTGCGAATTTGAGAGTTATGAAAAATTACGCTCAAGTATGGAATCCATGACATCACAAAATTGCGTTGTATCAGCAAATAATTTTCTGAGCATTGT
>JAPUHH010000116.1 GCA_027297825.1 Gammaproteobacteria bacterium | reverse complement strand
CCTTGGCTAACAGGGAGTCGTTAATATAGAGCACAAAGGTTTTGCCACGATGTGCATAGATATAGGGCGTTGCCTGGCGAAAGCTATCAAGCTGAAAAAGTGAATTGCTACTCATTTTTCATATCTCTAATTAGGTGAATTTGCATTACTATTAGGTTAACTAGGGGTAAGTCTATGAAAAAGTGATCTTTATTCTATCTAATCTTTCGCTATCTTAGGCTTCTGCAGAACCTTATAATATGCGAATCAGTTTTGTCTAAGGTAGTGCCACTTAATTGACTGGTCGAATTTTATACACAAGGAACCAAGAATGCTAAGAATTCAGTTTTTATTTAGAGGTTTAAGTGCTGCCGTGTTGCTATTAGCAGGCCAGTTTTCCTATGCTGGAGGTGAAACTAGCAAATCTCCCATCCTAGATCGAGTAGAAGTGCTCTATGCGGCACCTGAAAATCTTACAGAGTTGACTCTAGTGCAGTTACAAGCCGAAAAGGCCTCTCGTGTGCGGGATCTCTCTGTCATTAAAGAAGCCAGCGATGAGCCAGAAGTGGCGAAAGATAAACTCCTGCAAAGCATATTCGATCATGATGATAAACGTCTGCAAATTGTTGCAGTGATTCCTCAAATGATAGAGGACTATCAAATTGAAGGAGAATTTCGTGATTCGTTATTAGGCTACAGTAATACCTTTGATGTTGATATCCGTGAAGCGCGTAAAGATGTACACAAGTTAGCTGATTACAAGTCGTATGATTTTCGATTTTCCGCGGTCTATATGTCTATGATGTTTAAATTTAAAGAAAATCCAGAATTTCATAAGAGAATGATTGCCGATCTGCAAGATCCCGATACTGCGATTGGTAAATATCGAATAGAGCTTGATGAGTCGTATGCCAAAGTTGAGCATGATAAATATCTGATCCAAAATATTTACTCGGCAAATGTGTTAGAGCAAGCCATTGCTACTATTGATAAGGAAATATCAAAGCGACAACATGTGGAACTGTAAAGTTTAAGATTCTTTTAAGGTTAAGCCTTTAGGCTTGGACTTTTGTTAAATAAGGAGTTAGATATGGTCAGAAAAGCAAGTGAATTACTATTTGCAACGTTACTGGCAATGTCTTGGTCTAGCATTTTATTGGCAGATGAACCTGCTGAAGGCATTGCGCCACCTGAAATTGTTTTAGATGCGAAGCCTGCTGCTCAAAAAAGAGTGAAGCAACAAGCGGTCGAAACTGAAACGTTCACTATTTATGAGTCTAAAGTTTTTCCTGGATTTAGACCTTGCACCACGGAGGATTATCGAAATCAAGATTTTGACCCGGTGGCTTGCCAAGACGATGATATTTCTCGTAGGATCTCTACACGTGATCCAGATCGACAATCCAAAGGTTTAATTGTTGATGACAATGTGGTGCCACAAGGCAATATTTATAAATTGCGCTTTGAACGCTTCAAAAAGAAAAAATAGAAAATCTGAATAAAAAAAACGGTATTAAATGCCGCTTTTTTCAAGCCATTCATTTTACGACCCAAAGCGGAAATTCGCTACAGGTGAGGCTCGCAGTGGCTATGTTCATTCGTTCTATTCCTAGCAGAACGAATGGGGATATAAAATGTCGACGAACTGAACTGCAAAATATAGAATTCCTAAAAGAAGCTTTCTTTTCAAACTTCTTCAGGGCGAAGCTTGCAGCATAGTGTCCAACAAGCATAGTAAGATTCTTATTTTCGTATTTTTTATAATTTCAAGAGTGGTTTTAAATTTTGCAGCATGGTAGGAATCAATTCTGCAACTGTGGGATGTATGTGTACGGCATTTTTAATGACATGGTAGGGTTTATCTGCATACATTGTGTCTATAAATAAATGAATCACCTCATCTCCTCCTATGCCAAGTATAGATGCTCCCAGTATTTTTTCGGTTTTTACATCGATGACTACTTTCATAAATCCCTGTGTTTCACTGCGTTCTTTTGCGCGACCGATGCGTGACATTGGCATTTTTCCAATAAGTGCTTTTTTGCCAGATTTGCGAACCTGTTGATCCGTCATGCCTACTCGAGCCAGTGGCGGATCGATAAATAAGCCATAGCAAGGAATACGATCGCTCACGCGTCGTATTTTTGTGCCGAATAAATTATCTGCCACAATTTCATAGTCGTTATAAGAAGTATGAGTGAAGGCGCCTTGACCATTACATTCTCCCAACGCCCATATTCCACGAATATTGGTTTTGAGTTCATCATCGACTTTGATCATTCCACGTTCATCTAACTCAACGCCTGCTTTTTCTAAACCCAAGTCATGCGTATTGGTAACACGCCCTACCGCAAGCAATACATGTGTGCCTATCGACTCTTGCATTTCTTGATTGCAACTTACGTTTACCGTTATGTTCTTTCCTTTTCTATCAAAGCTAATGCACTCAGCACTCAGTCTTATTTCAACGCCTTCGTTTTCTAAAATTTCTTGTACCGTTTGGGAAATATCCTCGTCTTCTCTGGGAATGAGTCGATTGGCCATTTCCACTACGGTTACTTGGCTGCCAAAACGTCGGTACATTTGTGCAAATTCCAGTCCTATGTAGCTCCCCCCGATGATGATTAGATGTTCTGGTAGAAAATCAACATCCATGATGTTGGAGTTTGTAAAATAATTAATCTTACTTAAGCCTGACATGTCTGGAACACGTGCGTGTGCACCGACATTGATAAATATTTTTTCAGATTCTAACAGCTCTCCATTCACTCGAACCACATTAGGTCCTTCAAATTGTGCATGACCTTCAAAGACATCCAGATTTTTCATACCTTTTAGCCATCCAGTTACACCTTGATTGGATTGTTGTACAACTCCATCTTTTCTGTCTTTTACTTTTTTCATATCTACACGTATGTCGCCAGATATGTTCACACCAAATTCATTTCCCCGACGTGCCATATGTGCAGCTCGCGCACTTGCAATCAGTGTTTTAGTGGGTATGCAGCCCGTGTTTACACAGGTGCCACCAAATAAATTTCTTTCGATGATGGCAGATTTTAATCCTTCTGAGGTAAGGCGAGCTGCTAATGCTGGGCCTGCTTGTCCTGCACCAATGACAATGGCATCGTAGTTTTTATTCATTGTGATTCTCCTGTTAACAACCCGAACCACAATCCTGTGGTGGCAGGATTGCAGCATCTTGTTTTTCTACCATGTCTTGAAATGAGCCTTTCCATCCAGGCGACAGAGCTGGTATTTTTAATGCTTTGCGAGCCATTTGAATGTTTTTTTTATCAAAATAAAGTAGGTGATTAATTTCTTGCACGGTCATTTGCTCAGGCCCGTTGTTAATTTTATTGAATGTATCTGCAATATTTACCTCGCCTTCTTGTATAACTTTTAAATAAAATCCAGTGCGACCGCTTCTCAAAAATAGTTTTACGAAATCAGGTCTATTCATTTTAAATGCAAGCTTGTAACAAGGAACGCGTGGTTGAGTGACCTCAACGATTGCATCTCCAACTTGAAATCGATCGCCTACATAAATTACATTATCAGTCATCCCTTCTACGGTAAAATTCTCACCAAATTGACCATAGTTAAAATCATCTCGATTTAATTTTTGCTTCCAATAGTTGTAATTTTCGATGCTATACACATATACGGCTTTGTAGATTCCACCATGAGCCTCTAAATCGGCTTGTTTATCGCCATCTAAATTTAACGTGCGAAGCATAAGCGGAGATTGAGTGGGGTTCTTATAAATACCTGTTAATACCTGTTTACCTTTGTAAGTAATGTTTTTTGGCTTAGCGACATTTATGGATAATAATTTCATACCAATCTCCACTAAATTTCTCTTTCAATGATCATTGTTGCTGCAGTACCACCTGTGCCGCAGATACTGATTAAGCCAAGGCGTGCATTTCTTCGTTTCATCTCATTGGTTAATGTTGTTGTAATCCGAATTCCAGTTGCTGTAAAAGGATGTTCGATTTCCATCGAATTGCATAATAGATTTAGTTTCTGCTTATTTACCCTACCAATAGCAAACTCAAGAGGAGAGTAATATTTGAAAACTGTCCCCACACGAACATAAGGCGTTCGAATTGCTGCTATGATGGCAATGCGATTAGAATCTTTTTGACTCATTACTAGCCATTTTTTATTGTTTAACTCTAGTCTATTCTTATTTTCTAAGGCCAGCTAATTAAACTGTACTTTTCTTTTTAATTAGTCGCATAAAAATCATGAAGTGTGTAACTAAAAGAAGAAGTACTAAAAACATGGGATGTACCAAGCCGAACCGAAATTGGGAGCAACATCGATATGACGTCGGGCATTTAGCAAATCAATCGTGCCTACAATATTGAAAATCCATACCATCATAAGCGCTACGCCCCATTTATTTCGCAGTGTAATGAGCGCTATGAATGCAAGCAATCCTGCAGCTAAATCTCCGTAGACCGCAGGTATAGCGAGTTCGGTTATTCCAGGCATACGGAATGAATCATCTTTTGTAGCAATTCAATGGTTGGATCAAGCGACGGTAGCGCAATATATTCATTCGGTTGGTGTGCTTGGTCTATCGACCCAGGTCCTAATACAACAGTCTCCATGCCGAGTGAATTGAAGAACGGCCCCTCGGTGGCGAATGCTGCAGTCTGGGCTGATTTGCCGGTGTATTGTTTTGCAAGCTGCACTATTTTTGAATCAATAGGTGTTTCAAAAGCAGGAATGCCATCAAATAGTGCATTGAATGTGCATTGCAGGCTAAGTCCATCGGCTATTTTTGTAACACGTTCGTGTAGCTCCTCTCGTAATGCATCAATCTGCATTCCGGGGAGTGGGCGTAGGTCGATATGTAATTCGCATTCCGCACAAATACGATTTGGGTTATCGCCACCGTGAATATGGCCAAGATTTAACGTTGGTATGGGTACTAGAAAGTCATGATTAATATATTTAGCCGCCAGTTCTTGTTTGAATTGGTGTAGATCATTTAATACTGCGCGCATACCATCAAGTGCGTTATTCCCCAGGTCTGGGTTGCTGGAGTGTCCGGCATGGCCATGTAGGGCGATGGCTTCCATGAACACACCTTTGTGTTGGTGCACCGGGGTTAAGTTTGTCGGTTCACCAATGATGCAATAACGCCCGAGCTTTTGATTATTATTTGCCAGTGTGCGTGCACCTTGCATGGTGCTTTCTTCATCTGCAGTGGCGACGATAGTTAAGCGTTGTTTGAGCTTCTTATTTTTAAATTCCTTGGCGGCTTCAATTGCTATCGCTAAAAATGATTTCATATCCGCAGTGCCAAGGCCATACAGATTTTCACCCACTTTTTGCGCCTTAAATGGATCCGTGTACCAGCCAGTTTGATCGTAATTGACGGTATCCGTATGGCCCGATAACACTAGACCTTTTTCGCCTTCGCCAATCCAGGCAACTAAATTAGCTTTGTCTTTTGAGGAAGGTATGACCTTGGTTTGAAAGCCGAGGTCGTTTAACCAATTTGCTAAGCAATCAATTACGGGCTGATTGCTTGTGTCTAAATTTGCTTGTGTGCTGCTAACCGAGGGGATGGAGATTAACTGCTCAATCATTTCAAGCAGTTTAGGAGAATCAGTCATGCAAAGAAATCTTATGTCATTTGTTGAGCGATTTTGTAGATTGCCTCAGTATCTAACGTTTGATCATTAGATTCAAACAACTTTGCGATACAGGCTCGGTGCAATTTTAATTTTAAAGCGCCAATACCAATACCACCAAAGACTATTTTGTCAAATCTCTTGGTATTTTTATCCATCACATTAATACCTTCAAAAGCTAATACTTGTGAAGTGCCTACGTCTGCAATGAGTTCTAAAGTAGGGTGATTTTGCCATTGACTTGCAGTGAGTAATTGAATGCCTGATTTAGCTGCGCCAAAAACGACATGCGCTCCGTCCAATGCCGCAGTGGTGGTGTCGGTGTCTCTGGCTAGCATTGGTGTGAGTTCTACGCCAAATCGCTCCATCATTTCGTCGCAGGCCTCTACCGAACGTGATTGTCGACGCGAGGTAAGACGTACACTTGCGCCACTAATGGCAAGCAATACCGCCGCCCGCTGGCCTACTGGGCCAGTGCCGGCTAGAACCACTGCCGTTTTGCCTTTTAATGAGGTGGCTTGATTTAATAATGCCACGCCCGCTGCAGCAGTCGTGTTACAACCGTTGCTGTCGAGCATTAGTGAGACTCGGAAATTTTGGAAAAACTGCTCATGTACGGCTTGAAAGAGATTTTGGCCGGCAATAAGGTCACTGCCACCAATGAAAATAGCCGTATTTTTTTTATTTTTTGGCGCACGTGTATAAATTGCGCCTTCTACTAAGCCAACGCAGTTATCTACATTGATGCCACTTAGTTGGGTGACATGGTCAGCGCCACCATCGTAGGCCACCACTGAATCAAATACACTTGGGATGGGGTCGGTGTCAAAAGTATATAAAAGTTTTTTCATTTTGCTATTAAACTAAATTAAGAATAAAAGTAGTTAGCCAGTGCTGCCAATACCTGCGGCTACGCAATTAATAGATAATAGAAGAGAAACTAGCACATCTTGCTTATCTTGGTCTGCAAATTCTTCGCTGCGATACTTCTTAACTAATTCTACTTGCTTTATACCAACTTGATTTAAAGATTCAATGCGTCTGTAGAAATGCCGCTTAAAATTTGGAAAGCGATCACATAGTTGATCTTCACCAGTAATCTGAAGAATCAGTTTTGTGGTTCGGTCATATTCTAATTTAATAGCAGAAAAAATATTCTCTTGATGTTCTTTATTAGCGACTAACTCGGAGTATTTTTGAGCGACTCCCATATCGACCAGTAATAATGTTTTTTCTACCCCATCTATAATCAATCTAAATAGCGAGTGCCTTTCGTAGAGCTTTTGTAAAAGTTCTTTGCCAAGCTCGCCACGCACATTAATGAGTTGTTCAAGGCAGCTGCCTACACCGTACCAACCCGGCACTAAAATTCGATTTTGCGTCCAGGCGAATACCCAAGGAATGGCGCGCAGATCCTCTAATGTTGCTGCTCCAAATCGGCGTGCAGGTCTAGAACCAATTTTCATCAGCGCTAGTTCTTCAACTGGGCTAGCTTGTTGGTAAAATTCTACTAAGCCTGGTGATTCAATAAATTTTCGATAGGTGACGTAGGCGGTTCCAGACAATGCCTGCATGACTTCGTCCAATTCAGAATTAATTTGAAATGCTGGATCTTTACCTGACATTAAACTGTGAGTGAGCACACTAGAAGCAAGGATTTCCATTTGTTCTTCGGCAAATCCACGGTTGGCATATTTATAGGATACGACTTCACCTTGCTCTGTGACGCGCATGCGTCCATCGATAGTGCCAACGGGTTGTGCAGCAATCGCACGGCCACTGGGTGCGCCACCGCGACTTACAGAACCACCGCGCCCATGGAAGAATGAAACGGGCACTTGATGTTTTTTGCCTGTTTCGTGGATATTCGATTGCGCCTTGCTGATAATCCAATTAGAGGTAAAGAAGCCACCATCTTTGTTGGAATCGGAATAACCGACCATGACTTCTTGAGAGCCACCATGCTTACGTATCGTGCGACGAATAAATGCATGTTCTAGTAATTCATTTAAGATTGTTGGGCCATTTTCTAGGTCATCTATGGTTTCTAATAAGGGTACAACTAAAATTCGACAAGCATCTAAGCCATCGGCATCGGTAAATAAACCCACATACTTGGCGAGCAAATAAACGCCTAATATATCAGTAGCGCTATGTGTCATGCTGACGACTAAGGCGCCGAAAGTTTTTGGATCTATTTTGCGTTGATAATGCTTAATTTGCTCTAGCATGGCTAAGGTAGATTGGGCTTGTGTCGATAAGTAATCGATGCGTGGTACCACGCGCAAAGGTTGCATCAGCTCGCTAACCACCCATTGTGTCCATTCTTCCGATTGAAAGCCTGGAGTATCTAAAGGTGTTTTTTGATGTAGTGCTTGCCAAATTTCTGCAAGGACGGCATTAGTAACCGTAGTGTTTTCACGCAGATCTAAACTAACTGTACGAAATCCAAAAGTTTCGACCATATGGCGCAAAGGTCGTACATTGCTAACTGCTAAATGTTCACATTTAGCATCGTGCAAGCCTTGTTCAATTACTCTCAAGTCTGCGGTTAGTTCTGCGGCGCGGTGGTAAGCAATTTTTGACTTACTTAGGTCGTCTAGATTGTTTGCTGTGGCATCTAGATTGCGTAACATGCAACGTAAGTATTGGCGAAAAACTTCACCAGGATTGCGTTTTGGGAAAGTTTCTGCTTCGCCAAGTTCTGTTAATTTTTTCTGTAATGCCTGGGCGAACTCATCTGAAATATTTACAGAATGGCTCGCTACACTCAGTTTTGCGCCTAGCTCAAAAATACTTTGACGGTAGCGTTTTATACAAGCTTTAGCATTCGCATGTATTGCGGCAGCAGTAACTTGGTTAGTAACCTTTGGATTTCCATCTCTGTCGCCACCAATCCAAGAGCCAAAACGGAATAAGGGCGGCACATTGAACTCGTAGTGCGGATAAGCATTCTCTAAGGCGCGATCTAACTCTCCATATAGCTCCATCACACCATCAAAAATTGATTCTACAAAAAAATGCAAGCCCCAAGTTACTTCTTGTGAAACCGTGGGTTTCTCTAAACGAATTTCGCCAGTAAGCCAAAGCAAATCAATTTCGTTGCGTAATTCGTGAATTAAATCGTCACGTTCTCTAGGCGTCCAGCGAGGTTGTTCTAATTGTTTTAGCAGTACATATATATGGCGATGAATCTCCAACACGGTTACCCGTTTAGCTTCCGTGGGATGTGCAGTAATAACTGGACAGATTAAACTATTGTTTAATACCTGCTGTATTTCATCTGCAGCAATGTTTTTTTGTGCAGCGGTCGTAAATGTGTAGGCGAATGTGCCCGGCACACGATCACGGCTATATTCTTTTTCAATTTGGCGACGTTGCTGCACCATTGCGTTTTGTTCAGCAATGCTGAGTAGCTGAAACCATATTCCATAGGTCTCAAGGATATATAAAATCTGTTTGTCGGTGCCACTGCAAATATCTTTATTGCCCTCCAGAATAGGTTCTAGGTCCGGCTGGCGCATACGAATAACACTCAACAGTTGTTGGTAGAGAAGATCTACAAGGTCATCTTCATAGCTCGCGGCCGGGTCAATAAATGTACTACCGGTGGCAACTCTCGTAAGTTGTGTCCAAGATAGTGGGGAATCGTCGCTCATATTATTATTGATGCAGTGAAATTAGTGGCCCACAGTATCGAAAGGGTCCGATATGGATTCCTTCATCATAGGTGGGCCGAGCTATCTTTGGAATGCCCGAAAGGGCATATATGAGTTTAGACTAGCTTATCTCGCGGTGTTTGACCGGCAACAAATGCGGCTAAGTTCTCTAAAACACGGTTGCCCATGGCCACTCGGGTTTCGAGAGAGGCGCTGCCCAAGTGAGGTAGTAATACGGCATTCTCTAGAGCGATAAAGCGTTCGTCAAGATTGGGCTCACCTTCAAATACATCCAAACCTGCGCCTGCGATCACGCCATTTTTTAGCGCATCGATCAGTGCGTCGTTGTCTACGACATCGCCACGTGCAGAGTTAATTAAATAGGCTGTGGGCTTCATTTTCGCCAAGCTTTCTTTATTCAATAAATGATAGGTATCTTTGCCACCTGGACAATGGATCGAAACGAAATCAGATTTTGTTAAAATTTCGTCAATGGAATCACACTGTGTGGCGCTAAATTCTTAGATGACCTCAGCAGGAGGTGGATAAGGATCAGAAAATATAATCTTCATTCCAAATCCGTGGTGTGCTCGTTTCGCCATGGCTTGCGCAATGCGTCCCATACCAATTAAGCCTAAGGTTTTGCCTGTGACTTTGGTGCCCATCATATGCGTAGGTCGCCAACCGGTCCAAGATTTTGAACGTAAATGACGTTCGCCTTCACTGGTGCGTCGCGCCACGGTTAACATCAGAGTCATGGCAATGTCGGCAGTGCAATCGGTGAGGACTTCTGGTGTATTGCTAACGGTAAGACCGCGTGCTTTGGCTGCATCTAAATCGATGTGGTTGAAGCCCACGCCAAAGTTACCGATATACTTTGTGCGCAAAGGTTCTGCGCTAAGCACTTCGGCATCCACCGGATCAGTCACGGTAGGCAAGAACGCATCGCAATTTGCTAAGGCTTCTTTCATTTCTTCTTTGGTCATTGCAACGTCGTTTTTATTTAGTTGCACGTCGTACTTTTCTTTTAAAGTTGCTTCTACCTCAGCAGGCCAAGCGCGTGAGACGATGACTTTTAATTTACTCATTTAGTTTACTCCTACAACTATGATGGCTAAGCAACGTCTTTCATGACAGTTTCCATCGTTGAGCCTAGCTCAGATGGATTCGGTGCAACGGTTACACCTGCTTCTCTTAACATTTCTACTTTTTCTGCTGCACTTTCGCCTTTACCCGAAACAATGGCTCCGGCGTGACCCATACGACGACCTTTAGGTGCTGTGAGGCCGGCAATGTAGGCCACTAATGGCTTGGTCATATGGTTTTTAAAGTACTCTGCCGCTTCCGCTTCTTGTGGGCCGCCAATTTCACCAATCATCATGATGGCTTTGGTATCCGGGTCCGCTTCAAATAGTTCAAGAATATCGCGGTGCGAAGAACCGTTAATAGGATCGCCACCAATGCCTATACTGGAACTAATGCCGATTCCAGCCGCCTTCATTTGTGAAGCGGCTTCATAGCCCAATGTTCCGGAGCGTGCGACTATGCCAACATTTCCTTCCATATAGATATGGCCGGGCATGATTCCCAATAAACATTTTCCAGGACTGATTGAGCCCGCACAGTTAGGGCCGGTGAGTGTCATGCGATCTATTTTCTTGTAGCGAAACATGTAACGTTTAACACGCATCATGTCTTGAGCAGGAATGCCATCGGTAATGGACACACAAGTTTTAATGCCTGCGTCTGCAGCTTCCATGATGCCGTCTGCTGCAAATGCCGCAGGTACAAATACAATACTTGCTGTCGCACCGGTTTCTGCAACCGCTTCTTTAACTGTATTAAAAACAGGTTTGCCTAAGTGAGTTTGGCCACCTTTGCCTGGGGTGACTCCACCCACAATGTTAGTTCCGTACTCAAGCATTTCTTCAGCATGGAAGGTGCCGATTTTACCCGTAAATCCTTGGACTAGGACTTTGGTATTTTCATCAATCATTATTGCCATGTGATTCTCCTAATCCTTTATTTGGCGTTAGTAACGCGATTGCGTTCAGCTACGGATTTTTCTGCAGCTTCCGCTAAGGTGTCAGCAGTAATAATTGGATAACCGCTGTCCTTGAGAATTTGCACGCCCTTATCTACGTTCGTCCCAGAGAGGCGAACAATGACGGGAACTTTAACCTCTAATTTGCCAAACGCGTGAACCACGCCTTCTGCAATCCAATCGCAGCGATTGATTCCAGCAAAAATATTTACCAATATCGCTTTTACTTTTTCATCATCCAGTACTAATTTAAAAGCTTTGGTTACTCGATCCGGCGATGCGCCGCCGCCAATATCTAAAAAGTTGGCGGGTTCGCCACCTTTATGTTTAATCATGTCCATGGTCGCCATGGCTAAACCAGCACCATTGATCATGCAACCAATGTCACCATCCAGGCCAACATAGCTGAGGCCGCGATCTGAAGCGGAAGTTTCGCGTGGATCTTCTTGTGATTTATCGCGTAACTCTGCAATGTTTGGACGACGAAATAAGGCGTTGTCATCAAAGCCCATTTTGGCATCAAGTGCTAAAACGCGATTGTCTTTGGTGACCACTAATGGATTGATTTCTACCATGGTCGCATCTAGATCACGGAAGGCACGGTAGGCGCCTTTAATGGTGCGCACTGCTTGACTGATAAGTTCAGGATGAATGCCGAGAGCAAAGGCAAGCTCACGCGCTTGAAAGTCACGTAAGCCCACTGCAGGTTCTACTTCTAAACGGTGGATAGATTCGGGTTTGGTAGCTGCTACTTCTTCAATATCCATTCCACCTTCAGTTGAGGTCACGAATACAACACGCTGCTTGTCACGGTCCAACACTAGCGCTAAATAGATTTCACGTACGATATCGGTGGCTTGCTCTATGTAAAGACGATAAACGACTTTACCTGCGGGGCCGGTTTGATG
This sequence comes from Gammaproteobacteria bacterium, assembly GCA_027297825.1. Taxonomy (GTDB): domain Bacteria; phylum Pseudomonadota; class Gammaproteobacteria; order UBA4575; family UBA4575; genus JAPUHH01. The sequence continues at coordinate 5,142 of JAPUHH010000116.1, read as the reverse complement.
CGTGACGAGTCGTTTGCCTAAGAGTTCATCAGCCGCATCCCAAATTTCTTCATCATTGGAGCAAATTTTGATGCCGCCCGCCTTGCCGCGTGCGCCAGAGTGAATTTGTGCCTTCACAACCCATTTGTGGCCACCAATTTCCTTGGCGCGATAAACAGCTTGTTCAGGGCTATAGGCGAGCCCGCCGGGTGCAATACCTACCCCACATTCAGACAAGAGCTCTTTTGCTTGATATTCATGGATATCCACTTAAATTTCCTCCCGAGATCAATGATTCTATTTTTGTTGTCAGGTCGGTCGAAAATGTATGCGAAGACCGGTTGGCTTTTATAGCCTATTCAGACTTTTTGCGACAGACTCTCTTGTTGGATAATCGCTCAAAATTTGAGCAATATTGCCAGTGACCGTGGAACGAGCACTGGTCAAGTCTACAAAACTAGGATTTTGCAGCGATGGCTTCGGCGGCTCTCACGACGTTTTTTGCCATTCGTGCAGAGGCAGCATCGATCATTTTGCCATCCAATGATGCTGCACCTTTACCTTCCTTAGCAGCCTTATCTAATTCTTCAAGAATTCTTTTCGCCTTGGTGACTTCTGCCTCGGGTGGCGAGAAGACTTCATTTGCGACTTCTATCTGACTAGGATGAATGGCCCATTTACCTTCACAGCCTAATGCTGCAGCGCGTCGAGCACCTAAGCGATAGCCGTCAGGATCTTTGAAATCACCGAATGGCCCATCGATAGGACGTAAACCATAGGCTCGACAAGCCACGGTCATACGAGAAATGGCTGCATGCCATTGATCACCAGGATAATCTGGATTCAAGCCACCGATGTTTACGGTACGCGCGCGATTGCTCGCCGCATAATCCGCAACACCAAAGTGCATGGCTTCCATGCGTGGGCTAGAGGTCGCAATGGCTTCCACATTCGCCATGCCGAGTGCCGTTTCAATTAATGCTTCAAGACCGATCTGATTTTCCAGTCCCATGGCTTCTTCGATTTGCGTCACCATGGCATCGACCATGTAGACATCACCGGTGGTGCCGACTTTTGGTATTAAAATTGTATCTAGATTGGCGCCTGCTTGTTCTACGACATCCACAACATCACGGTACATGTAATGCGTGTCGAGTCCGTTAATACGCACGGAAACGGTTTTGCCGTTGCCTTTCCAATCATGATTATTTAACGCTTCAATGACATTTTTACGTGCTTGCACTTTGTCATCTGGAGCTACGGCATCCTCTAAGTCAAGAAAAACATAATCTGCTGCACAAGTAACGGCTTTTTCCATCATCTTAGGATTAGAACCTGGTACAGCCAATTCGCAGCGCTGCACACGTAATCGAGCAGGTTTGTATTGAGTGAAACTCATCTTGGGTTACCTTTTAGATTTAGATTTAGCTTTTTGCTTTTTGGTTGCCGTGCGTGCCTCACGAGGGGGCTTAGCGGAACCAAACTTTTTAATTTCCTTGGCAGTCTTGCGATAGTACTCGCCTGCTGCCGCTACGCCGCTACCCGGCTTTATTCTCATGCCTGCATCGCGCATCGCCATTTCTACGGTTCCTAAAACAGCCATCATGCGGGCTTCGTTGTTATCGCCCAAGTGACCAATGCGGAAAACCTTACCCGCAACTTTTGATAAGCCTGCGCCTAACGAAATATTGTAGCGATGGTAAGCAATGTGAATCACTTCTGCTGCGTTGACGCTAGGGGGTACTACAATTGCGGTTACAGTATCTGAGTTCCATTTAGGAGATTTTGCACATGGCTTTAAACCCCATGCTTTGACTGCAAGACGCACACCTTCTGCTAGACGATGATGACGTGCATATACATTATCTAAGCCTTCACCTAGTAATAAATCTATTGCCGTTCTAAGGCCTCGCAACATGGGTACTGAAGGTGTATATGGAAAGTAGCCATCTTTGTTGGCATTGATGTGATCTTGAATATCAAGAAAACAACGCGCGCATTTTGCGGTTTTGCGTGCCGCTAATGCGCGGGGGCTAAAGCCAAGGATAGCCATACCCGCAGGTAACATGAAGCCTTTTTGAGACCCGCTTACTGCGACATCTACGCCCCATTCATCCATGCGGAAATCAATGCTGGCTAATGAACTTACTGCATCTACCATTAATAGAGCAGGGTGCTTAAGTTGCTTTAATACTTTGCCTAAAGCTGCGATATTACTGGTGACACCGGTTGCCGTTTCGTTATGACATACCACAACAGCTTTGATGGCATGTTTTTTATCTGCTGCAAGAGCACTCTTAAATTTGCTGATCGGTACGCCTTCGCCCCACTCCGTTTCAATCAGGTCTACATCAAGCCCGATACGACATGAAAGGTCATACCACAAGTGACTAAATTGACCAAAACGAGTAGTCAAAATTTTGTCGCCTGGCGACATGGTGTTGGCTAAAGCAATTTCCCAGCCAGCAGTGCCGGTAGCAGGAAATAGGAAGCAAGTACCTTTAGTGGTTTTGAATATCTTTTTTACATCCTTCAATAAAGGCTTTACGAGTTCGGGAAAATCTGGTGCGCGATGATCTTCCTGTGGGCAGATCATGGCATTTTGAACCTGCTGAGGAAGGTCTGTTGGACCAGGTGCAAATAAATAATTTCTTCCAGGAAATGAGAGATTTTCTCCAGGCATAACGTGAACCCTTATAGTGATGTTTAAAAAAGTTAAAACGGATAAGCTTGAGCTCCGTTTTGTATGTCAGCGGCCGGAGCTGCCGTTTTCGCAATCAACACAGTTGCGCGAAAAGGCCGACATCTTGCCATAAGCACTATACTAGGCTCAAGCATTAGCACTCTTGTTTTATGGGGTTTATTGGGGGAAAAGGGGATATTAATTTATTTAGAGGACATTTTGCTTAAAGAACGTTTTGCAGCTGTGCCGCAAGCAGCGTATTTTCTAACAGGCAAGCGACGGTCATCGGTCCGGTGCCCCCTGGCATCGGTGTGATCGCACCCGCAACCGCCTGTACCGCATCAAAATCAACATCACCACAGATTCCATGATTTGTCCGGGTGACGCCGACATCAATTACCGCAGCACCGGGTTTGATGTGTGCTGCAGTGACTAAATGAGCAATCCCAGCCGCGGCGACCACGATGTCAGCCGATTGTGTGATTTCTATTAGATCTTTGCTGCGAGAATGCGCCAAGGTGACCGTAGCATCAGTCCCTTTTCGTCCAAGCAATAAAACTTGTGGAAGTCCAACTAGCGTAGAACGACCAATGACCATCGCACGTTTGCCTGAAGTCTCAATTGCATAATGTTCTAGTAAGCGCATCACCCCCAACGGCGTGCAGGGTACAAGTCCAGGTTCGCCACGTAACAATTTGCCGAGATTGTTTTCGCTCAGTCCATCGACATCTTTTTCTGCAGGCAGCAGGTCAATAATTTTATTCGTGTCGAGTTGTTCAGGTAAGGGTAGTTGAATCAGTATTCCATGTACATGTGGATCTTGTACAAGTTTGGAGATTTCTTCAGTAGCCGCTTGCATAGAGATATTTCCGGCTAACTGGATATGTTTGGATTGAATGCCTATGGCTGCCGCACGGCGTTGCTTCATGCCCACATAGAGCTGGCTAGCCTGGTCTTCGCCTATTAAAACAGTGGCTAGGGTGATGTTTGCATTTGAATGTTTTGCAAGTTGCGTTGCAATACTGCTTTGAATTTTTTGGGCGACAACATTGCCATCCATCAAAATGGCGCCGTCTTTAGTGCTTTGAAAATCTGTGTTCATATGCACTAGATAATAGGTTAACTAGCTAACACAAGTATATAAGCATCAAGCTGCAACTCTAAAGTGATAACTTTAAAGATGTAACTTGATGCGCATAAACTTTTAACTGTCCGTGTTTAACGTTATCGCTAACTATCTAGGGGTGGCTGTTTGTCAGGATGTAGATAGATAAAGCTTTTGCCTAGACGTCCATTGTAGTTGCCTGCTGAAATCATTATTAATCCTGGAGTGTCTACTGCAGCTTTGATCGCTGCTTGCGTAGCATCAATGATGGGCTGCATGCCTTGTCCATTCATAATAATTTCCATCACCGAGTTTACCCCTTCAGGTAATCCAGCTTCTACGCTGGGATCATCTTGAAGTAATGGGCAAAACTTTTCATAGGTACTGGCGATTGTAAAGTCATAATCGCTGCCTGCTTTGGAACCGCTGCTCGCGATACCGCCAGGAAATGTTGCGATCACGCCAGGCATGGGCAGAATCGCTGCGACACCATTTTCTGTAGCCGCAAGTGCAGAATCTACACTGTCACCAAAGAACCAAAGGTTGCCGCCCATGAGTCCATCAGCGTAGCCAAGACGACGGTCTAGAACAAATTCGCCACCCAAGGTTGGAATCCACCACATTTTTCGACCAAAACGTTCAATGCGTTTTTGGTAACGATTGCCAAAGTACGCAACTTTACGGCCCATGTGGTAATACTCATCTGAATCAATCAAATTAAAACATGATGCAGTTGGGCAAGTCATAATGTTTTGGCTGATGCGAACCAATGCAGAACGCTCCAATGCTTTTACCCGGTCTTTACGAAAACGCGGTATATGCAGCTGAATAATTGCACCGGGGCGACCATCTGGAGTTTGAAAACTTTCATCTCCACCCGGGCCCACATAGCGATCCATGCCGGCTTCGCAATCACATAAAATGGAGCTTGAAGCGTTACCGGTTGCGGCGTTGACTGCATGGTCGAGCCATTTTCGATCTCGGGCGGTAACTAGAAACTCGGTATAGAGACTTTTAAATGCCTCTGCATAGGTATCATCAATTTTTGCTGCCATGCGTGTTATTCTCTGCCGACGCCTTCGTACACAGCATCTTCAGTGATGACTTTGTCCATGTACACATCATGCGGGGCCACTAAAATTTCATCAAACAGCTGAGATTCATAGCAAAGCGCTATAAGTGGGCAGTCAGGGCGTAATAATTCAAGTAGACGGTCATAATAACCTTGACCGTTACCCATGCGACCGCCTTTCTTATCAAAACCAACACCGGGGACCATGATGATATCTAATTCTTCTGGTGTAACTTCTTTTTCTGGATTGGCCCACATGTCTTTCGGCGGCTCAAGAATGTTCCATTTGCCAACAACCATTTC
>JAPUHH010000115.1 GCA_027297825.1 Gammaproteobacteria bacterium | reverse complement strand
AAGTCATATAAGGTATCTTCAACGTAAAAGCTGCCAAAACAATGAATATCGCCCCAATTCCAGTGGCCATATTGCCCTTCACTTCCACGCCCAACCACCAGGCAAGCAGCGCCAACGCACAGACAACCGCAATCGTTATATAAGTAAGTTTGCGACTTAACTGATGAAATTCTTGTTGCATAAAATGCACTAAACTACTCTGTATCATATTTATAACTAACTATTTATATTATATTTTCTAAACCAAAAACATGCCGCAATTATGATGCCACCAAATGCTCCATATAGATGTGCATCAACAACAATTGGTCCGCCCGCGACAAATTCACTTCCTGGCAAAGGCCCCATATAGGCTTCCCACACCAGTTTACCAATAACTATAATCAGAAGTGCATTATTTAGAATATGTTTTCGAGTCATATTATCAACGATAAGTAACGTGACCAGCACTCCGTGCAATGCACCCGAAAGTCCTACATACCAATAAACCGAAGGATTAAACAGCCATAGCCCCAAGGTTACCGACAAGCAGCTGAGGATAAACACCAAAAATAAGGCACGGGCTTTCAGCAGATTTGAAAACAATTGGTAGATCACAATCAGCGCGACTGCATTCATTGCAAAATGCTTCCAATTGAGGTGAATGAAGTTACCCGTGACAAATCGCCACCATTGTCCCGCCTCAATTTCAGGCTTTGCATATTGGAGCCAATCCACGCCTAGCAATAGCGTCAACTGGCTCAACGCAGCCCATAAGATAATTACCACTATAAATATATTTATTTTATTCATATAGTTATAAGCTATATTTAAGTAAGATTATTAATATATGTTTAATTTAAATTGCACTAACCCAGCTCTTGCGAGTCGAGTTAATATATAGATCAGATTTCAACACGACATAGTACTTTAAGTAGAGGAGTAGCAACTTGAATAGAAGAGCTTTCTTACTGGGTGTAACTGGCTTTTCAGTATTTACTGCGCTTCAACTAAGTTCAAGCCACAATAAAGTCGACGTTAAAGCTGCCGCCTACATTATAAAATGGCAGCGCAGTGATACCTATTGGCGCGACACCCTCACCCCAGCTCAATATGCCATCTTACGCACGGGTGCCACAGAACCCCGCTATTCCAGCCCATATACGAAATTAGAAGCCGATGGCACCTATCACTGCGCAGGTTGCCAGTTGGAATTGTTCAACTCTGCCATGAAGTATGACAGCCATACAGGTTGGCCAAGCTTTCAGGACTATATCAAAGGCCATATAGAGACCTATACGGATTTTAAAAATATAGCGCCAACTACCGCATATCGATGCGCTCAATGCGGGGGCCATCATGGACATTTGATTATGGATGGCCCACTGCCGACTGGACAGCGCTGGTGTAATAATGGACAAGCTCTAGAATTTAAGCCTGCTTAATATTCTCTCTGAAAAACAACATGGAATGACTAGTAATTAATGAGCACTAAAAAAGATAAGTTTGAGCTTGGACATGAAATTAACAATCTCGATGATTCAAAAATTCTACCGCTTGAACATGCGTATAGCGTATAGCAGATATTCCGATGAAGATAAAAAACAAATTCAAATAGTAACAATAAAGATCAATATGTTTCTCATATTGTTTCCAAAGAAGGCCTTTATCATTCATTTCTTAGAAAGCCAACATGCAGTTAAGCAACTACTTATAAAAATGAATGGAACTATTTTTGTAAGTAGTACGTTCGTGCGCCTTTGTTAGGCGGCGCAAAGCGTACCGCCGCTTTTGGTGGTCAGGTACAGCGCCTTGTTATACGTTTTACCCACTCACTTCTCTCTGGAACGAGAACTTTTCTTTTTCAAACAGAATATTTGAAACAATCACATCAAGAAGCAACTTAACCCGTTTTTCTAGTTTCTTACCTTTTTCGTAGTTCGCGGGTGCAAAATAATCGATTCTATTACCATGAGCCAATTCACGACAAACCGTTACAGAGTTGGAACTATTAGGCTTATGAACCGCTACCGCATGCCCTCCATTATTTTTCGTAACTGTCATACATGGAACATCGGTAAGCCCATCACCGATATAGATCATGTTAGAAAATGGTATCGGTCGTTCATTCTCTGGCATGTAGCCATTAATTGATTTATTTATATCTGTGATTCCCTTGTTTATTCTGAAAAGATATTGAGTTTTGGAAGTATCATTAATAACAATGGTGGGGAATTTAGCAGCATCGTGATGATCGAAATAGTATTCTGATGCAAACATTTCCTTGAAATACTTACGTATTTTTATACCATCAAGTATTTCCTTTAGACCAGCCGATATTATGTAGTGTTGAACTTTTACTTTCCCATCTGATTTTTCTCTAACATGCTCGTTAATTCGACCAAACCACGTTTCAACACCTGGGAAAAATTTAATATCTTTAGCAAGATTTCGAAGGTATTTTTTATCAAGGTGTTTATGATGGGTTTCTATTTTCTCAATTAGTAAACGCATGTATGTCAACATGCCATCCGCTTTGTGCCTTTTTGCTTCTTTTGTGCACTCTTCCCAGAATTGACTAGAATCCTCTCCCAGCTCTGGGAGAACAGTATATTCCTGCATCGGTTGAGGCGATAGCGTCCCATCAAAGTCATAGACGAGCGCAATGGTGTTTTGTTTAAATATTTGTCTTGTCATTTTCTATCCCAGATGCTCGCTCCATGTTTCTTTGAACGTATTACGTGCAGCTGAGCGCCGTTGTCGTTGCAAATTACTGCTGCGTAGCTTCAACCTTGATTCCTACCACGTCGCTCGGCTGCACGTTACCGGCAGCAAAAAATAGAGCGACGAAGGAGAGGCGCTTTTTGCTGCCCAAGTGCATGCGATTGGTATGTTTATTTTTGGCTTGGCATCGCTATTAACTCTGACACCTCAAGTGAACCGCCAATATCAAGAAAAGGGCAAGCCTTTGCAATCGACAGTGCCGCATCCATAGTATCCGCTTCAATTATAGTGTAACCAGACATTGTCGTTGTGC